>NZ_JADQAK010000025.1:0-51362 GCF_022129285.1 Psychrobacter sp. Ps4 | reverse complement strand
TAGCAATTAGGTTTGATAATTAGTTTATAACAATTTTAAGTGGGATTGGCTATAGAATAAGACAAAAAATTAATGATGCAAATCTGTCTGGACTAAACTCTATGCAAATGACCGAAACTGGAATTGATGTTTCTGAACTTACTGAACAAGCAATTAGTCGTGTCACTGGTACTACCAATTTATCAGAAGCCTTGAAAAAGTTTATAAATATAGTTGATGAACCAGACTATCAGGGGATGAGAGAACAGTACCACCCTAGTGTAATAGATTTTCTTGGAGGTAGTAGAGCAGTTTCACCCGTTGATGGTCGTACTATAGCAATCAATAAAGGCATTGATATAAATGACCCTAACAGTATAGAAGAGTGCAAAAACGACCATGCTATTAAGTTATTAATGACTAGAATCAACTTGACTCTAGAAAGTCAAGTTTTACCCGCACTGGATCAAATTAATTCAGAACATGTATTTACACGTGATTACCTAGAAAACTTATGTAAGCAAGCTCCTATTGTTCCACTTAATCGTCAGAAGTTAATGGGTCATGCTTTATATGCAGGGTTTCAGAAAGATTACTATACTTCAACGCATGTACTATGTCCTCAGTTTGAACATATGATTAGAATGATTCTAAAAAATTCAGGTGTTAAAACAACCTACATCGATCCTGCAAATGGTATTGAAACTGAAAATGGTTTAAGTACATTAATGAATTCTCCAGAGCTAATTAGCTTGCTAGGTGAAAATCTATGTTTTGAAATTAAGACTCTATTTACAGACTCTAAGGGGTTTAATTTACGCAATAATATTGCCCATGGATTACTAGATGACGCACATGCAGTTACATCAGGAAGTGTTTATGCTTGGTTTCTAACCTTACGAATGATTATAAAATCAATTGAAAACAATATAGCACATCAGATTTAGTAGAATGAAACTAGCCAAAGCTCTACTTATCCGTAGCGATATGCAAAAGAAGCTGGCTCAGCTTAAGGGTCGTATCAACGCCAATATTAAAGTACAAGAAGGCGATACGCCATCTGAGGACCCAAACGCATTGATGATTGACGCCAGCCAAATCATCGCTGAGTTGTCCAACCTGATTGAACGCATTCACCGTACCAATGCAATTGCCAAGACGGACAAAGGTCAGTCGATGCTAACGCTATTGGTAGAGCGCGATACCTTAGAGATGCGCCATAAGCTATTGGTCGATGCCATAGCCGCCACGCATACCGAAACGGATCGTTATAGCCATCGTGAGATTAAATATAATGTCATGGTATCGGTGGCCAGTTTACAGAAGCAAGCCGACGATATTGCCATGAAACTGCGTCAAATCAATATTGTGATTCAAGCTAATAACTGGCAAATAGATTTAGCAGAGTAGTTTCTTTTAGATAACTACTTTTAAATCACGACTTTTATAGTGAAATGACTATAGACCACCCTTTTGGAACCGACTGGGCGAGTGTTAAGACCCCGCACTCCACAACAGGGGGTTGAACAAATACTGCAGTGGCTACTTGGCGTTGCGGGCAAGCGTCTTTTTTTACTACTGATGCCCCGTACCTGTCACTCAGCACAACGCACCATTTAGACCTTACTACCAGACACTGACAGTCGGTTTCAATTTTATTTTCAATGCTTCTCGCTATTTACGAGCGGCATTTTATTATGCCCTCGTTAAATTTATTGCACTCACTTCTAAAACGTCACGAGACAATAGCCATATAAGCAACTAAGAAAGCCATCATGCCAACCATCACAAAAAACAAAACTCTAAAAATCGACGGCAGTACAGGCGAAGGCGGTGGACAAATTATCCGTACTGCCCTATCGTTATCCATGCTCACAGGCACACCAATCGAGATCACCAATATTCGCGCTGGGCGAGCCAAATCAGGATTGATGCGTCAACACCTGATGTGCGTACAAGCCTCACAGCAAATATCAAATGCCACCGTGACAGGTGCAGTTTTGGGCAGCACATCGTTCCGTTTTACTCCTAATACTATACAATCTGGCAATTATACGTTTGATATTGGCTCAGCTGGCAGTACCAGTTTGGTGCTGCAAACACTATTGCCAGTGTTATTGTTTGCTAATACCAACATGCAAACGGTATCAACCGTAACAATAAAAGGCGGCACGCACAATCCACTCGCGCCAACCACGGACTTTTTGCAGCAAGCGTTCGTCCCTACATTAGCGAAATTGGGTATGCACGTGGATATCGAGTTTGTACAAGCAGGGTTTGCGCCTATTGGTGGCGGCATGATTAAAGCGACGATAACGCCATTTATGCGCCATGCAAGCGCTTCACAATTTAACCTGACTAAACGCGGTAAGCTTAACGGTATAGAGCTGGTCGCGAACGTGCTCAATCTAGAGTACGACATTTGCAAACGTGAGCTTTCCAGCGCAAAAGTATCATTGGTTGAAGCAGGTATTGATAAGACACTAATTACGACTAAAAGCTTTAAATTACAAGGCATTGGTGAAGGCAATAGCTGCTATGCACAAGTCACTCATGAGGTTTCTGACACCCAAAATCATAAAGAATATCACTCCGAGGTGTTTACTTTACTAGGAGAAAAACGCAGCTCGGCGGAAAAGATAGGTTGTCGTTTATCAGGCTTAGTCAAACGTTATGTATTTAACACCGACTCACTGGTCGATGAATACTTAACCGATCAATTACTCTTACCGTTGGCGTTAGCAGGCGGTGGCGAGTTTACCGCGCGTGTCGTTAGTAAGCACACTGAAACCCAAGCATGGCTCATTCAGCAATTTTTGCCCGTTGAGATTAAGCTTAAAGTGATCGATGAGCAGAAAACTTTGGTACAAGTTGTCTGTTAAAATCACGCCACTAGCAACAGCAACAGTAGCACTCTGTTACCCAATTACTGCTATGCAGTGATATCATATGTGTATGATGTAGGCGATAAATCTGAGCGCTTTGTCAGTGTCTAACAATAATGGTCATAAGAGGGTGGTTTTTACCCTACTCTCTCTTTAAATCATTGTCACCTTTTTAATATTTACGTATTACTGTTGAGTGTAGCCATGCCCCAATCTCGTACCAATCTAAATCCTGAACCTAAAACCAACTCTCCGTATTTGGTCGGCTTATTGCTGCGTTATAGCACCTTTGGCGCTGCCATCTTGATATTTTTAGCAGGCCTACTATTGCTAAATTGGTGGTTAATTATTCTCGGTGGGTTTGGGGTATGCTTGGGAATTTATGACGTCATACAATCAAAGCATGCTATTTTGAAAAACTATCCTGTTGCCGGACATATTCGTTATGTGCTTGAAGACTTTCGTCCTGAAATTCGTCAATATTTACTAGAAAATGACAAAGAACAAGTACCGTTTTCACGCCAGCAGCGGGCGCTCATTTACCAACGTGCTAAGAATGTCAGTGACACCAATGCCTTTGGTACGCTAGATAATTTATACACCAATGGTAAAGAATGGTTTTTACAATCAGCGATTAGCCAACCTCTAGAAAACAAAGATTTTCGTATTATGGTCGGCGGTGAGCGGTGTCAGCAGCCGCATGATATGTCGGTATTTAATATCTCGGCGATGAGCTTTGGCAGCTTATCGGCTAACGCGATTATGGCGCTCAATCAAGGCGCAAAAATGGGCGGCTTTACTCATGATACGGGTGAAGGGGCTATCAGCCCTTATCATCGCAAGTTCGGTGGTGATTTGATTTGGGAGCTAGGTACAGGGTATTTTGGTTGCCGTGATGATAGTGGCAATTTTGACCCGCAGTCTTTTGCCGAAAAAGCGGTTGATCCACAAGTAAAAATGATTGAAATCAAACTATCGCAAGGGGCAAAACCTGGTAAAGGTGGCGTACTGCCCGCGGAAAAAATCACTCAAGAGATCGCTGATACCCGTCACGTACCACTTGGACAAGACTGCGTCTCGCCTTCTTCGCATACCGCTTTTAGTACCCCACGCGAGTTGGTCGCCTTTTGGCAGCAACTGCGCGAATTGTCAGGTGGCAAACCTGTAGGCTTCAAACTCTGTGTCGGTCAGCCTTGGCAGTTTATGGCGATTGTAAAAGCCATGATTGAAACCGATAATTATCCTGATTTTATCGTCATCGATGGCGCAGAAGGTGGTACTGGCGCGGCTCCTGTCGAATTTATGGACAATGTCGGCATGCCGATGGTTGAAGGGTTTTTATTAATACATAATACGTTAGTGGGTGCAGGCATTCGCGATAAAATCAAACTTGGCGTGAGCGGTAAAATCGTCTCTGGTTTCGATATTGCCCGTATGATTGCCTTGGGCGCAGACTGGTGTAATTCAGCGCGCGGCTTTATGTTTGCCGTTGGCTGTATTCAGTCACGCTCGTGCCATACCAATACGTGCCCGACTGGCGTTGCCACCCAAGACCCTTATCGTCAAAAGGCGCTGGATGTACCAAGCAAAGCTGAGCGCGTCGCAAGCTTCCATAAAAATACCCTAAAATCTCTAGCCAGTATCGTCGGCGCGGTCGGCTTGCAACACCCAAGCCAATTACAACCGTATCATATCGCGCGTCGTCTCGATGATGGGCAGATAAAACTATTATCGAAGTTCTTTTATTTTACGGATAAGGGAGCGCTACTCAATAATAGCGCCCGCGCAGATGTGTTTAATCAGATGTGGGTGATGGCGAACCCAGATAGCTTTTTAGCCAATGATGACGCCCTCATTGCTTATAATAAAGACTCACGGGATAAAGGCAGAGAAACCACCACATCGGTGGAACAGAGCCTTGGCAACTTTGCAAATATCACAGGCGGTGGGCAGTTAATCGGTAACGTCAACAATACTTTTCGCGATGTTCCACTTAGCAATGATGAGAAATAGTGATTAGTATTTCACTATCCATGAGCGTTTATATTTTACTCTTTATCAAAAAGACAGATGATTGATGCCAAATTTCGCTCTTCCCTTACCTTTAGGAGCAGTCGCCCTACTCTTACTAAGTATCAGTGCTTGCCAGCCAGCAAGTACTGATGTCTCTAACAGCGACACCAAAAACTGGTCGTGTCAGACTCAAGATGCCCCATTTTCCTATAGTGTTTGTAGTATTAGTGCTCAAGCTTTGACGAATGAACGCTACTCATTGAAATTGTTTTGGCAGCAGCCCGATAGTACGCAATCATTACTTACTTTTGATACGTTATTGAAGACTTTACCAAAAAATCAAGCGCTGAACTTTGCCATGAATGCCGGCATGTACAATGAGAACTATGCACCGATTGGCTATACCATCATTGATGGTGAAGAGATCAAATCGCTAAATCTCAAAGAAGGCGGTGGCAATTTCCATTTATTACCCAATGGTGTGCTGTGGTGGGATAAAGTTGGAAACGTACATATCACAGAAAGCAATACCTTAAACGAGCAGCTTAACAGCGGCGAAGCGAAGCCTTGGTATGCCACCCAATCCGGTCCTATGCTGGTTATCAATAACGAGATACATCCCCAGTTTAACCCTGATAGTACCTCGCTCAAGATTCGTAATGGTGCTGGTGTCTGTGATGACGGTCACATAAAGTTTATTAATAGTGATGAGCCTGTGACTTTTTATCAATTTGCATCGTTATTTAACAATGACTTAAACTGTCCGAATGCTCTGTTTTTAGATGGCGGGATTGCGTCGGCATTATATGCGCCCAGCATTGATAAGCATGATAAAAAAGAGATGGGCGTGATGGTTGGATTGGTTGAAAATAAAGATTAGGCGATATATTTGTTTTTAAAGACGTATCCATTTTTAAAATAGTGATAAAAATAAGATAAATTGCATTGAATAAAAAGCACTTGAGACGACTTTGTCATCCAAGTGCTTTTTTTATTAATAGCAACAGTTAATGGCTAACAATAGCTAAAGATTAACCACCCAAACTCATCTTAGGACCAAACGGTTCATAATGAACGCTATCAACACCGTGATCTAGCGTCACTAGCCCATCGATCATGCTTTCCATAAATGGCATCGAGCCACAGACATAAATATCAGCAGGCTTAGGTAATTGAGCAAGCCACGCCTCATCTAATAGTTGTCCAGACTCAAAATAGAAAATATGCTTCTCTACAGTCTCAGCCTTTTCTAACAGCGTCTCCACTTCAGTATTGAAAGCGTGATGCGCATCATTTTGGCAAGCATAAACCCAGATAATAGGTCGTTTTGGATTGGCTAATACTTGTGCCTCCAACATAGATAGCACAGGGGTTACACCAACACCAGCACTTATCAATACTAGCGGAATCTCATTTTGCTGTACCAAGTCTTGATTGAGCGCAAAGTCACCTGCTGGTGCCGATAATAAAACCGTGTCACCCACTTCTAATTGGTCGTGCATATAGTTAGAGACCAAACCATGATGCTCATTGCGATTGTCACGTCTGACCGCAAACTGAATGCCTGCATCGGTACTAGCAGAGTACAAAGAGTAATGACGTAGCGCAACATGGTCACTGTCTTTTGGATCTGTTTTCACCGTGATGTATTGACCTGCGGTTAAAGTCAATTTGCTCAGGTCGATCTCTTGATGACTTTCTGCATTATCCTTGGCTGGTACAACTGTAAAGGCCGCAATATCCGTAGCGGCTGCTACCTTTTTAATCACTACAAAAGGCGCAAAACCCTGCCACATCGCCTCCTCATACATGCCATGTTCAATCTGGATAAATACTGAGGCAATCTCATCATAAGCTTCAGTCCAAGCATCGATGATATCGTCATTGGCCGCCTCGCCCAGCACTTCCTTAATTGCACCGATTAAATGCTTACCAACAATAGGATAATGCTCAGGCAAAATTTGTAACGCGCGATGCTTGTGGCTGATTTGCGTGACCTGTGGCAATAACGTCGCCAATTTATCCAAGTGCTTAGCAGCGGCTAACACGGTCGTCGCTAGAGCCGTCTGTTGACGACCCAATTTTTGATTGGTTTCGTTAAATATGTCCAACAGCTCGGGATGCTCTTCAAACATGTTTTTATAAAACACCGTGGTGATTGCCGTTCCATGCTCTTCAAGGACGGGAACAGTTGCGGTGACGATTTCTAAAGTCTTTGGTGAAGCCATACTGTCTCTCTTATTAGTACCAATTCCAAAACATATGAGGAGCGCTGTCAAACTCGTTTAGTCTACTGAATGTAATACTTGCACGCGCTTTTTTGCTACTAAAATGATTGAAAATGGCATAAGTTCATTACATTGATTGGTTGATTCACATATGAAAAATGAAGTGCTTAAATAAGCAACGACGACTGATTTTTACAAACAATTATCAAATTCTTGTCATCAAATTTTTTGCCGAACCAGTCAAAACGCCTCTATAAGATTCATTTAAAATGAATGTTATCATATTTTGCTGCTTATACCAATGCCGTGTGACTGCAAAACTGATTATTTTCGACAAAAAAGCAGCCGCTATGCTGTCATAACGGCTGCTTTTTTGTCGAAAATATAGGGATTAACAGGTTTTATAAGTTAGAGCATTCATCCAAAACTCAAAATTAACGCGCTAGATAATTGGTCATCTCTTCTACCCCATGTAAGGTCATCGGATACATTTTATTGTCGAATAGTTTCTTAATTTCAACGATGGTTTGCGTATATTGCCAGTACGCTGGATCTTCAGGGTTGAGCCAAGCGACTTTATCGAAATGCGCGAGCACCCGCTTGAGCCAAACAATACCCGCCTCATTGTTCATATATTCAACGCTGCCACCAACTGTCATCAGCTCATATGGCGACATTGACGCATCACCGACGAAGATAACGCGATATTCGCGACCGTATTTATTAAGCAGCTCAAAGGTAGGCATCGGTGCACTATGGCGACGATTATTGTCCTTCCAAACATAGTCATACAAACAGTTATGAAAGTAAAAAAACTCTAAGGTTTTAAATTCATTTCTAGCCGCTGAAAATAGCTTTTCTAAGGCTTCAACATGGACATCCATACTGCCGCCCACATCGAACAGCATTAGTACTTTGACGCGATTACGGCGCTCAGCTTGCATATGGATATCGAGCACGCCTTTTTTTGCCGTGCGTTTAATAGTCTCATGAATGTCTAGCTCATCGGCGCTACCGGTACGGGCAAACTGGCGCAAGTTTCGTAGTGCCATTTGAATTTGACGGGTACCAAGCTGACTGTCATCATCAAGGTTGCGGTATTTACGCTGCTCCCAGACTTTAGCGGCGCTACGTTTACGCGATTCACCGCCAACGCGCACGCCTTCTGGATGATCACCATAAGCCCCAAATGGCGATGTACCGCCTGTACCAACCCACTTACTACCGCCTTGATGACGCTCTTTTTGCTCTTTGAGACGCTCTTCAAGCGCTTTCATTAGCTCCTCTAACGAGCCATATTTTTTGAGCAGTCGGCGCTGCTCTTCGGTTAGGTTTTTTGGGTCTAATTTTAAGTCAAGCCACTCTTTAGGAATGTCCGTCAATTTAGCCAATAGCTCATCCATATCCAGGCTGTCGACGCCTTCGAAATAATCTGCCATTGCTCGATCGAATTTATCAAAATGGCGTTCGTCTTTGACCATACAAAGCCGAATCAGTCGGTACATATCCTCACGACTGGCAAAGGTAGACAGCTCTGGATTTTCAGGATGCGGCTGCATCATCAGCCCTTGATCTAACGCGGCATTTAGGTCAAGCAGCTCACGCGTACTGACTGGCACACCATAAGTACGTAAGGTATAGAACAATTTGATAAACATAAGAGTCGCATCGCTTATTGGCTGATATGGTGACAAGTGAAGCCGTTTTATTAGGGCGTGTCGTCATTTTGAAAATAGTCTGTCGTTTAACGACGCATCATATTGGCAAAGCGTTGCAACAAGCTCACATCGGCTTCGTTTTTTAGCAGTGCACCATATAATGGCGGGATAGACTTTTCACCGCGTAAGTTTTCTTCCAACTCTTCTTGTGCCATATCATCAGCCAGTAGCAACGTTAACCAATCTACCAACTCTGAGGTTGATGGTGGCTTTTTGAGCCCTTGGACATTACGCAGCTTATAAAAAATATCCAGCGCATCATTGACCAGTTTTTCTTGGATATTAGGGAAATGAACGTCGATGATTTGACGCATGGTTTCTTCTTCTGGGAAGTCAATATAATTGAAGAAGCAACGACGCAAGAAAGCATCGGGCAACTCTTTTTCATTGTTTGAGGTGATAATGACCACAGGACGCTGCGCAGCAGTGATGGTTTCTCCCGTCTCATAGACATAAAAAGACATTTTATCAAGCTCATGCAGCAAGTCATTTGGGAACTCGATATCAGCTTTATCAATTTCATCAATCAGCAACACACTGCGCTCGTTACTGGTGAATGCCTCCCATAGCTTACCGGGCTTGATATAATTGCCAATCTCATAAACCTTATCATCACCCAGTTGCGAGTCACGCAAGCGCGATACGGCATCGTACTCATACAACCCTTGCTCCGCTTTGGTGGTTGACTTGATGTGCCACGTAATCAGCGGCATCCCTAAGCTTTCAGCGACCTCCTCCGCCAATAATGTCTTACCAGTGCCCGGCTCGCCTTTAATCAATAGTGGTTTTTGTAACGTCATCGCGGCGTTGACCGCCAACTGCAAATCGTCAGTGGCAATATAGTTTTGCGTACCAGTAAAGCTTTTTTTCGTTTTATCAGTCGTGGTCATAATCAAGTCTCAGTTATTGTTATAGATTAGGGCTGTCAAGAGCCAGAAAAGGCTTAAAGGCAATTGATGGTAAATAAATAATCATTTAGATTAGCACAGCATGATTGATTGCCAAAATACTCATGCGTTCGCAGTTGTTGAAAAATAATAGATGCCTTGAACGCTTTTTGACGGTTGATCGACACAGTCATAAAACGTTTTTTCATAAAAAAAGACACGCATGGTGTCTTTTTTTATGGTGCTTTTCATTCACAGTATTTTTATTGATAGCGTCTTTTATATAACTACTATAAAAGCAAAGCTCCAATCATCGCTAGCAAAACTTTAATATCATTTTACTGACTTCGCTTTACTGACAGCACTTTATTGATGTTGCTTTACTACTTATCAAGCTTTTCCATATTAGGCTTTTTAGCTAAACTGCTGTCTTTTTTTAAGCTAACGTCTGCTTTAGGATTAGCCGCTAAAGGCGTTTTATTAGACGGTTCAGCCACAGTGGCTTGATCGGTTAAAGTCGTGCCTTCTGTCAAATAATTGCCAGTCGTCAGCTGCATGGTCGCTTGTGTATCTTCTGCAGTACGACTCCGCGCTTTGTCTAGACTTGACTCAAAAGCACCGCGAATAAGCTGCCAGACGAAGCCCACAAACAAGCCAACCACTAACACGACGAGTATCGGCAGCATATTGGTAATCGCGCCAGCCGTGTCCTTCATCATAATCGCATAAACCACGGCGATACTAGCGGGGGCAATCACACTTGGATCGCCAAGGGCAGTACCTGGTGCCAATAACACAGCAAACAATATCATCCAACTCATACCGCCCAACGGCCGCGGCAGCATACGAGCGACCAGCAACCACAATACCAACACAATAACGGCACCACCCAAATACGCGTACATCGGTAAGTCTGCGGGTGGCACGTCTTTTACCAGCTGTCCCCACCAAATAGCAATTTCGCCGAGAATATCACTAATGGCTTCCAGCGGTAAGCTGTTTATAATACCTTTTAACCAGTCCATGCTTGTGTAGTTACCTGCGTTTATAAATTGTGCAGCGCGTTTACGCGCTTAACGATAGACAGTGTGCTATTTCAACGAACCATAATATCGAATACATTATCGTCAAAAGCAATTAAGACATAAGCACTTGAAACACGACCTTTTGCCTCGCCACGTATTTTTTGTCTTGTCACTCATATAGCCTGCTAGTTTATCACGACTTTCTACCAAAATGCATGAGCGCAAATGTGTCGTAAACTTTTTCTTGCTGGCTGTCATGCAACATAGTCAAAAGAGGCTGATTAAAAACTCGCTTCAAAAATACCCATTAATCATAAATATTGTCTTGTGCTTCACGCGCACGTAATTCCGCTTGGCGGCGCATCACACCTTGCGGTGGCATTTGTACAAAATACCCTTGCGACTGTAATTTTGCCAGTACCTCTGCTTTATCAACGCGCGCAAGCGTCGGCGTAGTGGCTAAGTCCAAGTGCATCACAAATTTACTGCGCCCTAAACTGGCACGAAAATCTTTTGGTAATACGCCAAGCCAATCTTTAATCTCATCGGTATCGTCAGGATAATCAGGACGGGCAATATAGACATACATATCGTTATGTTTGGGGAATTTATAAATATCACAATGCATAATAATGACCTATCAGAAACTATCGCCATAGATTAGCATATTTTGGGTGAATATCAGTAGTCGCTTTACGTTTTACGATGGGCATTCGTGCTAAATTGACCACTACCTACCAAACGTAAAACGCTTTACTTATCGATACGGTATTGATTATTCTCACAAAAAATCATTTTTGCCAAAATTATTCACTTTAATCGCCTAGATGACTTGTAAAAGCGCGGTGAACCTTTCATAATAAAAGCGTTTTTCAGGAGAGAGTCTTGAGCACGATATCAGGTGCGTTCATATTAATGAGCTGGCGCTGATAGTTGCTACTTGACCACCGAAGGCGCATCCACCCTGCCAATCGCTCAGGTAAAAGGACTGAAAAAACACATGTCACGACTGTTTCGCTGTCTACCATCAATTGCGTAGTACACCCAAACATAAGGCATAACAAATCTGGAGAGCGGTAAGGACGGACGACGCCTTACCCACCGAAGGGGAGAAAATGCGACATCATTTAATTTGGTTTTTTAAGGTTGATGCTTTTAAAAACGTGCAATGATGGTTCGTGTTGAAAATCTCAGGTTACAGGACAGATAGGGCTTTTGCTTAAACCGACGTTCAGCGTTTGTTTGGCGGATTGCGCTATTTTTCTGTGCTACCCTTGGTTGCAATGTTTGCACCTTGCAATATTGCTTCTCGCTACTATGATAAGGCACATCAGCCCTCATACTTTGATACTTGTTTTTACGACTGGTTATCGAATGCAGCTGATGTCCACATAAGGATTTGTTATGACCACTACTCAAGATAATACTGCTCAAAGCGCCAACACGTCAGCCCCTAAACGCACACCTCTTTATCAGTCTCACGTTGATAGTGACGGCAAGCTGGTGGATTTTTCTGGTTGGGAATTACCAATCCATTATGGTTCGCAAATTGAAGAGCACGAAGCGGTACGTACTGATGCTGGTATGTTTGATGTCTCACATATGGTCGTCGCTGATGTCACAGGTAGCGATACCAAAGCATGGCTACAAAAGCTACTGGCCAATGATGTTGATAAACTCAAAACCGTCGGTAAAGCGTTATATTCTGGCATGCTCAACGAGCAAGGTGGCGTCATCGATGACTTAATCGTTTACCTAATGAACGAAGACGCTACTGAATACCGTATCGTCTCAAACGCTGCTACTCGTGATAAAGACATGGCACAATTTGACAAAGTCGCCGAAGGTTTTGACATCAGCATCACTGAGCGTCCAGAGCTTGCCATGATTGCCGTACAAGGACCGAACGCTGTTGAAAAACTCGCGCAAACCAAACCTAGCTGGGCAGATACTTTAGCGGGTCTTAAGCCTTTCGTTGGTGCTGATTTAACAGACATCGAAGGCAAAGATTGGTTCGTCGCTCGGACTGGCTATACCGGTGAAGATGGCGTGGAAGTCATTATGCATGGTGATGATGCACCAGCATTTTTTGAGCAATTAAAAGCCAATGGCATTAAACCTGCCGGTCTTGGCGCGCGTGATACCTTGCGTATGGAAGCTGGCATGAACCTCTATGGTCATGACATGGACGACAACGTCAGTCCTTACGAGTGCAACATGGGCTGGACACTCGCGCTTAAAGACGAGCGTGACTTTGTCGGTCGTGACGCTTTAGTCAGTAAGCGTCAACAGTCAAAAGACGATAGCTCTGCCATGAAGCAAGTTGGCTTATTACTAACGACACGCGGCGTATTGCGTGAAGGCATGACAGTCACCATTAATCAAGGCACGGACAATGAGCAAACGGGCATTATCACCAGTGGTACATTCTCCCCTAGCCTAAAAAACTCGATTGCGATTGCCCGTGTGCCTGCCAGCGTATCAGATGATGATAGCGTTCAGGTCGATCTGCGCGGCAAAGGCAAGTTCGTTGATGTGCGTGTTCTTAAGCTACCGTTTGTCCGTAATGGCAAACAGCAGTTTGACTCGTAGGCATTATAAACCCTATTATTAACGTCCACTATTTTTGTTAACCATCCTCTATCATTTAGGAGAGAGACCATGAGCAATATCCCAGCAGAACTAAAATACATCGCCAGCCACGAGTGGTTACGCTTAGAAGACGACGGTACTATCACTGTTGGTATCACTGACCATGCTCAAGACCTATTGGGTGACGTGGTGTTTGTTGAATTGCCAGACGTGGGCGACATCATCGCTGTTGATGACGAAATCTCTGTAGTTGAATCAGTAAAAGCTGCTTCTGACGTTTATGCGCCTATCTCAGGTGAAGTCGTTGCGATCAACGAAGCCCTAGAAGACGATCCAGAAATCATCAACTCTGACCCATATGGCGAAGGTTGGTTCTTTAGAATGAAGCCTGACAACATCGCTGACTACGAAGCATTGCTAACCGCTGATGAGTACGAAAACGAGCTGTAATAGCAGCTTCACTCTCTCGCTTAAAAGCGGTATTTTATTTAAATGCCGCTACTTATAACCTTAAAAAACACAACTTGTTATGACAGATATTGGCGTCAGCTGATATCTGTACGCTTTTTCTTAGAATGTTTATCGCTCAATTTATTGCTTCCAATCGCTATCTGATTTATTCATATCAATTACTTGTCAGGCGCTATTAAAGAGACGTACTCAATACTGCCCCAAGTTGATCACTTAATCTCCAGCATGGATTCTCATATGACCCCTGACACTGATAATCAAGCAAATGCTCAAGCAAGTTCTCAAGAAAAATTTGCAACGCCTGATAATACACCGCAGCTGCAAGCGTTTCGCGAAGTGGTTGAATCACGTCGTTCAGTCCGCCGCTTTACCGACACACCGATACCTGATGAGGTGTTAGCAGACTGTTTGCGTTTGGCCATGCTTGCACCAAACTCTAGCAATCTACAGCCGTGGGAATTTTATGTGATTGATGATGCGGACAAGCGCAAACGCGCGGTGAAAAACTGCATGAATCAAAATGCAGCGAAAACCGCCGCTCGTTTAATCGCAGTCGTTGCTCGCACCGATGTGTGGCATGACCATGCCAAGCAAATATTGCGCGAATACCCTGATAAGCCAGTACCAAAAAAAGTCAAAGACTATTATAACAAAGTCGTGACCATGGACTTCTTACGAGGACCTGTCAATGTGGTATCAGCGGCTAAATGGGGTGCGACTCAAGTGGTCAGACGGGTAAAAGGTCCGATTAAATCACCTTACTATACTTTTGAAGACACCAAAAACTGGGCAACCAACAATACCGCCCTTGCGGCTGAAAATCTAATGCTTGCACTACGCGCGCATGGCTTTGATAGCTGTCCGATGGGTGGCTTTGATGAGCCTGCCATGAAGCGCTTATTAAATTTAAGCGACGATCAACATATCATTATGATGATTGGTGCTGGTGAGCGCGCTGATAATGGCGTTTACAACAGCCAGTTCCGCTTTGACCAAAAGCAATTTGTTCATTACGTATAAAATCTTAAACCGTCATTAGTTATTATTACTAGTTATTTTAGCCATCCCTTTATTACTCCCTTAACCAAGGATTGTCATGACTATCTCGCAAAACCCAACGTTTGATACCTTTAAAGGTTTATTCAACGAAGCTGAATTTGTCTATCGTCATCTAGGCTCCAATGATGCCAAACAAGCTGACCTGCTCAGTGCCGTTGGTTATCAAGACATGGCGAGCTTCATCAATGATACCGTGCCTGAACCAGTGCGCTTGCATAAAGAGCTAGATTTGCCAGTGGCGATGAGTGAACATGCCGCGCTTGCCAAATTGCGTACCATGGCAGATGACATCACTGTTAATAAGAGCTATATCGGACAAGGCTACTCGCCAGTACGTATGCCTGCGGTCATTCAGCGTAACGTCCTTGAAAATCCAGGCTGGTACACCGCTTATACGCCTTATCAGGCAGAGATTGCCCAAGGTCGTCTAGAAGCCTTGCTTAACTTCCAACAAGTATGTATTGATTTGACTGGTCTTGAGCTCGCTGGCGCGTCATTGCTTGATGAAGCAACCGCAGCCGCAGAAGCCATGGCAATGTCAAAGCGTGTGAGCAAAAGCAAATCAACGCAGTTTTTTGTTGATGACCGTATCTATCCACAAACATTAGATGTTATTAATACCCGTGCCAAGTACTTTGGTTGGGAAGTGGTGGTTGGTGATTTTGAACTGGCTAAATCAGGCGATTATTTCGGTGCGCTATTCCAATACGTCGGTGTTGAAGGCGACGTAAAAGACTTAACAGACGTTATCGCTGCTGTGAAGAAAAACAAAACCTACGTGAGTGTCGTCAGTGACATCATGAGTTTGGTGCTATTGAAATCACCAGCAGATATGGGCGCAGACGTCGCTTTAGGTAGCACGCAGCGTTTTGGTATCCCAATGGGCTTTGGTGGTCCACATGCTGCTTACTTTGCCTTCTCTGACAAAGCCAAGCGCTCAGCGCCTGGTCGTATCATCGGCGTCTCTAAAGATTCACAAGGCAATACTGCCCTCCGTATGGCACTACAAACTCGTGAGCAGCATATCCGCCGCGAAAAAGCCAACTCAAACATCTGTACCTCGCAAGTATTGCTTGCTAACCTAGCCGGTATGTATGCCGTTTATCATGGCCCAGGTGGCGTAAAGCGTATCGCTACTCGTATCCATGCCTTTGCGACTGCCTTTGCTGATATCATCAAAAATGCCAACGACAGCAACTTAAATGTCGTACATGACCAATTCTTTGACAGCGTCGTCGTTGATTGTGGATCAGAAAAACTGGCCACTCAAATTTTCGAAAATGCTGACAATGTAGGCTATAACTTATGGCGTCTTGGTGAAACCAAATTAAGCGTCGCGTTTAGTGAAACCAGCGATCAACAAGACTTTAGCGTCCTAACTCAACTGTTTGTTAGTAAAGCACATGACCTACCAGAAGACGCTCGCGTTTCTCTTGATAGTGCGCACTTGCGTACCGATGCTATTTTATCGCATCCAGTATTTAACTCGCATCATACTGAACACGAAATGCTGCGTTATTTAAAATCGCTTGAAGACAAAGATTTGGCAATGAACCGCAGCATGATTTCATTGGGTAGCTGTACCATGAAATTGAATGCCACCAGTGAAATGCTACCGATTACTTGGCCTGAATTTGCTAATGTGCATCCTTTTGCACCACGTGACCAAGTCACAGGCTATGTTGCCATGATTGATAGCTTGCAAGACCAGCTGAAGGCCATTACTGGTTTTGATGATGTGTCTATGCAGCCAAACTCTGGCGCTTCAGGTGAATATGCTGGTCTGCTAGCGATTCGCCGTTATCACGAATCATTGGGTGAAACTGACCGTGATGTTTGTCTAATCCCTCAGTCAGCGCACGGTACCAACCCTGCGACGGCTATGATGATGGGTATGAAAGTAATCGTGGTTAAAACTGATGACAATGGTAACGTTGATATCGATGATCTAACTGCTAAGTGTGAAGAAAACAGTGCCAATCTAGGTGCATTGATGATTACTTATCCATCGACGCATGGCGTGTTTGAAGAAGGCATCCGTAAAATCTGTGACCTTATCCATAAACATGGCGGTCAAGTTTATATGGATGGTGCCAATATGAATGCACAGGTTGGCATGATGCAACCGGCTGACGTTGGCGCTGATGTACTACACATGAACTTGCATAAAACCTTCTGCATCCCGCATGGCGGCGGTGGTCCAGGCATGGGCCCTATCGGCATGAAGTCGCATTTAGCACCCTTTATGGCCAATCATACATTGAGCCCTGTGCATAATGCGCAAAAAGACTGCTCGGCCGTATCAGCAGCCCCTTATGGTTCAGCAAGCATTTTACCAATTTCATGGATGTACATTGCCATGATGGGTCGTGATGGTCTGCTAAAAGCCACTGAGCTTGCGCTATTAAATGCTAACTATGTCGCTGCTCAATTAAAAGACCACTACCCTGTTCTTTATACGGGCAAAAACGGTCGCGTCGCGCACGAATGTATCATCGATATTCGTCCGTTGAAAGAAGAGACGGGCATCAGTGAAAGCGATATTGCTAAGCGCTTGATGGATTACGGTTTCCACTCACCAACGATGAGCTTCCCAGTTGCGGGTACCTTGATGATTGAACCAACTGAGTCTGAATCTAAAGAAGAATTAGATCGTTTCGTCAGTGCTCTAAAATCTATCAAATACGAAGCAATGAAAGCCAAAGCTGGCGAAGAGGGTTGGACGTTAGAAGACAACCCACTGGTCAACGCACCGCATACCGCTGCGATGGTCACCAACAGCGAATGGACGCACCCATACAGCCGTGACACAGCAGCATTCCCACTGCCTTATATCCGCGCCCATAAGTTCTGGCCAAGCGTAGCACGTGTCGATGACGCTTATGGTGATAAGAACCTCATGTGTTCTTGCCCAAGTATCGAAAACTACATGTAGTTTTCAAATAAGTATGAACAGTTGATATAAAAATAAACCTCCAAGTCAGCAGCTGATTTGGAGGTTTTTATTTTGTATGTACTTTATCTGACTTGTTATGCTCTTAGCATGGTTAACTCTAAATAAAACAAAAGATGATCAGAATAGCCTGCTACTAATACATATTTTCCTTGCTTGCTGTGCGACTTCGTCACTGTAAATGCTACGTAAAACTTATCTCAGCAGCACTTAATTCTTTTTAAATTTAATCGACTATAGTTAGTTAAAATTATAATTTTGTCTATAAGCAAACGCTTTATAATGATCTTCTCATTTAATCTTATGTGGAATAGCTAAAATGACTCGTGCAAATAAAAATACGACAGTGTCTAATCACGAGCCCATTCAGCTTGAAGGTGTCATACTCATAGCAGGCATCATGTTTTTTGCTGCTCTAGCCACAGTTATTAGTATCTACTTTAATGACTATAAGTTAAACATCAGCTGTGAAAAAAAACGACCTGATGAAATAGCAATCTGCCAAATTGTTAAAGTAAACCTACTTGATCAGAAGACTGTATTATTTGATGACCAACCTATTACTACTGCTAATATATTAGGAGTATTAGTTTTTAACAGAAGTCCTAGCGCAGTTAGTAACAACTTCCAAAAAAAGCTGTGCAAAGCTCAATTATATGGTAGTTATGGAGAAGTAATTTGGAAAACTCAGCATTCTAATGAATGGTGGAAACAAAACTGCTTTGGATATGATGATAGTGGCGCTTTTATAGATTACTTAGAAAATCAAGAAATTGCAGAAAACAGAAAGCTGAATCACAACTACCAACTTGTTATCTATAAACATTGGGATAAGTACTTACTAAGCTTTCTAGGTTGGGCAGTGGTTTGCTCAATTATCCTTATTATATATTGCCATATAAGGTTGGGAATAGAACTCCGTAAAATGAGTCAAACTTGAGCTAGATTTAATATACATAGATTATATGAGTTATAAAGACTAGTTCTTCATGTTTTTAGCATTCTTTTTCATATGTTACCAAAACTATTTTTACTTTGTTGGAAAATGCCATGCCACAAAAAAACTGCGTCATTCTCATCCATGGTCTGCACCAAACCGCTTGGATCATGCGACCACTGGCCAAACGCTTGCAAGCAGCAGGATTTGACACTCATCAATTTGGCTATCGTAGTATGCGTGACGGTATCAAAACCAATAGTGCCCGCCTAAATAGCTGGCTAGAAAACCATCATCACCCTGACCAACCGATAGATTTGGTTGGTCATAGTTTGGGCGGTCTGATTATTCGTGATTTTGTCACTGCATATCCGCAGTGGCAGATAGGACGCTGCGTGACACTTGGGACACCGCATGTAGGCAGTGTATGTGCTGACTACATTTGGCGCTTGACCCCAGCTGTAGTGGGTCGCTCATACATCGATGCGTTAGATGGCAGCGTAGCACCTTTACCGGAGCATATTACCCTTGGGGTGATTGCGGGTAATCGTCCTTATGGCCTAGGGCAGTTGTTTTTACAGTATCATAATCGAAAATTGCGTAAGACAAATAATATGCCATCAGTAGAACATCTACTACACGATGGCACAGTATATATAGAAGAAACCAAAATAGAGGCTGCCACGGATCACATAGTTTTACCAGTCTCGCATACTGGGATGCTGGTCGATAAAACAGTAGCCGCGCAAACCAAGTACTTTTTACAACATGGACAGTTCGAGCATAACAAACTTACGTCTTGAGAAAAGCATCATCTTTTATCAATGATAGAATCTTATGGCTTATCGAACGTTGATACCCATACCCTGCTGCAACTCAGTTTTATGTTTTTTGATGACTGGAATCAGGGTGTTCATGACCCAGTCATTCCGCCAGCCTTTTAAGCCCTCTGGCAACTCGCTTAATTCCTTATCAAAAGCAATTACTTCATACAATTGCCCTAGCCACTTCTTACGCATCAATACATTATCAGGTACACCGATAGCTCGTGCGTGATCATCGATCGCTTGCTGCACTGCTTTTGACAGTACTTTATTTTTTGAGCGATACGGCGGTAACAGGCAATCAGGAAATTCAGCAGGGTGCATGTTTTTTGCTTGATTTATCACTTTTAGCAGCTCTTCGCCGTATAAGCGCAACATACTGCGATGCATCGTGGTTTTGTGCGCAAGCTCTCGCATATTACTTGGTTTTTCAGTGATGATCTCACGTACTGCTTGTTTTTTAATCACAAACGTACGTGGCTGATTGGTCGAACGCGCCAGCTCCTCGCGCCACGTGGCAACCGCTTGCAGTATCGCCATCTGCTGTGAAGTATAACGATAATCTGCCATTGTTAGGTACATTGCATTGTCTTCAACATGCTGAGCATCATACAAATCACTGGCATAAAGCTGGCAATCTGCCCATACATAATCGTATAAACCTTGCTTTTTTAACGCATATTCAAGACTTAAATAAAGCGCTGGCAAAAAGCGTACGTCATCAATCGCATACTGCTCTTGCTCGTCTGATAATGGACGCTGTAGCCAGTCCGACTGGCTTTGTTCTTTATCAATGTGCATGTCTAGCTGGTCGTCAAGCGCTTGCTGATAGCCCATTTGCAATTGACCCGTTAAGTAAGACAACGCAATTTGCGTATCAAATATATTGGTCAATGGCGGACAGCCAGATAATAAGTAAAAAATACCCAAATCCTCACCACAGGCATGCCAAATCGCCACATCAACTTTGGCCAGTGCATGCCACAGTTCGGTCAGTTGCAACTGCGGGGCATCTAATAAATAAATATGATTGCCAGTATTTAGCTGCACCAATGCCAAGCGCGGATAGTAAGTATCACGTTTGATAAACTCAGTATCTAACGCCACCCGACCACAAGTTGCCAATGCATCGATAACTTCAGCCAAACCATTTTGTTCACGCACCCACGTGACAGCAGCTTCGTCGGCACTATCTAGCAGCGCATCAATATCTGGCTCTGAAGGTAGATCTGCTGACTCTATTTTAGAATTAATTGATGGTGCTAATAAATCATCAGAAACAGCAATGTTAATGTTGTCTGCAAGGTTTGATTGGATGGCAGCAGTCGAAGCTGTTGGAGCATGGTTGGACACGGGCAGATACCTGCATAAATAGGAAAAAATAAAACGCTAAAGGGCGTCTCAATAAAAGTAAATAATAAAATACTAGGGCGTGTCCTCATTTTAAAAATGGTGATAAAAATGAGATAAATTGCAGTTAAACAAGGAAAATAGCGCAGATAATATCGAGATATTAGTCAGCTATTTGACGCCGTTTAGCAAGATTTAGCCATTTTTAACCCATTTAGATAACTATCGATTGAATTGAGGACACGCCCTAGTGAATCAATTATAACAATTTCATGAAATAAAATGGACAAGACTTGGTTTTTATAAAGAAGTTATAGAAAAAATGTCAGTGTGCTATAAAAATGAACGATTTTGTATCGCTTGTCCAAGGGTCATGCTATCAAGATATTCAAGCTCGCCGCCCATTGGCACACCTTGTGCTAAACGTGTGACCTTATTAACATGACGACTAACCGCTGCACTGATAAAGTGCGCGGTGGTCTGCCCTTCGACAGTCGTACCAGTCGCCAATATCAACTCTTCAACAGGCTCTTGCTTAACCCGCCAGACCAGTTGTTCAATATTCAAATCATCAGCGCTAATGCCATCAATCGGTGATAAATGACCACCTAACACAAAGTAGCGGCCACGGTAGCCTGCGGTTTGTTCGATAGCCATCACGTCTGCTGCCGTTTCGACCACACATAGCAAGGCATCATCACGGCGCGGATCTTGGCACAGCGGACAGATGTGATCATCACTAAAGCTGTGACAACGCTGGCATTCGACGATATCGCGCATCGCCTCATCAAGCGCTTGGGCAAGTGCCATGCCTTGTGGACGTTTTTTGGTAAGCAAATGCAGCGCCATACGTTGGGCACTTTTTTGACCCACACCCGGCAAAATACGCAGCTGTTTAACCAGCTGATCAAATTTGGCTGTCAGCAAAGCATCTTCCTTTATTTAACTTAATTTATAAATCGTAGCTATGAAAATGGGGTCGTATCATGTCGATAACAACCCCATTTTGTCTTTAATATGTCGTGTTTGGCTTAAAAAATAACGACTTAGAACATACCTTGCATACCAGGTGGTAGACCCATGCCTGAGGTCGCGCCAGCCATGGTTTCTTCGTATAGCGCATCTGCTTGACGAACGGCGTCATTGATAGCAGCAGCAATAAGATCTTCGATCATATCTGGCTCATCTTCTAGCAAGCTTGGATCGATGGTTAAACGCTTAACCACATGGCGACCCGTCATGGTGACTTTTACCAGACCACTGCCCGCTTCAGCTTGTACTTCTTTATTCGCAAGCTCTTTCTTAGCATTTTCAACGTTTGCTTCGACTTTCTTTTGCATCGTTTGTGCTTGTTGCATTAATGCTTGAATATTCATAGTTGCCTCTTTTGTTTTTTAATCATAAATGATTGATATTTTACTAGGGCGTGTCCTCAATTCAATTGATCATATCTAAACGGGTTAAAAATGGCTAAATTTTGCCAAACATCGTTAAATAGCTGGTTAATATCCCGATATTATCTGCGCTATTTTCCTCGTTTAACGGCAATTTATTTCATTTTTATCACCATTTTTGAAATAAGGACACGCCCTAATATAAAGTGCTAACCGCGATTATACCGTTATCTTTACAAACTGTCTAAACCACGCGCCAAATCTTTGATGATATCTTCTACATCTTCTAAGCCTACTGACAAACGAATAAGACCATCTTTTACGCCCGCTTCAGCGCGCTCTTTTGCACTCAAGCGAAAATGAGTGGTGGTTGCAGGATGGGTAATGGTGGTTTTAGCATCACCCAAGTTATTAGTAATAGAAACCATTTGGGTGGAATCAATGACATGCCAAGCGGCAGCTTTTGAATCAGTGCTGTCAGAAGCCTTTACCTCAAAACCCATGATAGCACCATAGCCACCTGTCATATGATGTTGACGCGTCGCAAGCTCATGAGCGGGATGATCACTCAAACCTGAGAAATGTACGGCACTAACATTGGGATGATTGACCAAAAACTCTGCTACTTGATTGGCATTTTGACAATGCGCTTGCATACGTAGTTTCAGCGTCTCTAACCCTTTGGTAAAGACCCAAGCATTAAACGGACTCATACTGATACCGCCTGAGCGTACCACGGTAAACGCCTCTTGCATCAGCTTATCACTGCCGACCAATGCGCCGCCGAGTACTCGCCCCTGACCGTCTAGATACTTAGTGGCAGAATGAATCACCACATCGGCACCCAAATCAAGCGGACGCTGCAAAGCTGGAGTGGCAAAGCAATTATCAACGACCAATAAAATACCATTGGCTTTACACAGCTGGCTTAAAAAGCCAATATCACAAATCTGTGCCAATGGATTGCTAGGGCTTTCGCAATAAATGACTTTGGTGTTTGGTTGAACGGCGTTTGCCCACGCCTCATTATCGAAGCAATCAACGTAGCTGACTTCCACACTGAACTTTGCCATATAATTATTAAATAGACCAATCGATGAGCCAAATAATTGATTGGCAGCAAGCAAATGATCGCCCGCTTTCAGATATGCCAAGCACATGGTCAAAATCGCGCCCATGCCAGAGGCTGTCGCCACTGCGCGCTCACCGTTTTCAAGCGCTGCCAAACGCCGCTCAAAGGTACGCACACTCGGATTGGTATGGCGTGAGTATACGTTGCCCGTCTTCTCTCCATTAAAATGTGCCGCGGCATCTGCCGCTGAGGTATACACGTACGAGCTGGTAGTAAAGATAGCCTCTGAGTGCTCACCCTCATCGGTACGATGTTGCCCTGCTCTTACAGCAATGGTTTGCATACCATAATCGAGAGCTAAATTGAGCGCGTCACTGCGCCAGTTTGGATCTAATTTATCTACATTTTTATCATCATGGGCTTGCGACTGACTCATAAATATTCCGTTGCTTTGATTGGTATTTTGATTGATATAAAATGACTGCTTATTCTTCTGATTATCGACCGAATGCATCAGCGTTATCATATCATGTCAACTTATTCCACACAGCTGGTTTCAAGCGATGGCTAAATATTATTTTTGAATACACATCTATCTCTTTCTCAACAACAGATGAAAGAGAGACGATAAGTAAATAATGACTGAATAAGTCGCTGAATCTAACAAAAATAACGTATTTATAATAGGCATAGATGACGACAGCTGATAAGCTTAGCGGCGATTTAATTTTTGCCTTGGGCGATATTGTTATACGCTTCGTAATCAGTGCTATCATCGGTAAAATAAACGATGCACTAGCGCATGTCCTTCATTCAATTGATAGTCTTTTTAATGGGCTAAAAATGAGGACATGCCCTCTCGCTTACTTTCTAACAAATACTTCTTTATGTAAGGCTCACTAAGGTAATTCATTTATGTCGATGTTCAGTATAGAACCAAGCAACTTATCGTTGAGTCTAACACTCGGACTAACCTTAGGTCTTAGTGGATGTCAGGTTTTGCCAAAACAGCCACACTTAGCTGAGAGCCAAGCATTATCAGCACGAGTACATGACTTATATCAGCAAGAAGACAATCAAGAAACTGGACAAAGTGACACAGTAGCAACCAATGACGTTGATTTGGTAGCATCGATTAGTGAACAGAATGATATTCACCCAGATTTATCCGGCTATCACCCCATTGTAACTGGTGCCAATGCTTTTGCTTCTCGCAGTATATTAACGGACATGTCCACACGTAATATCGATGCGCAGTATTATATTTGGCATAATGACCAAGCTGGTCAACTACTATTGAAAGATCTGTGGGAAGCGGCTGAACGCGGCATCATTGTACGCTTACTATTAGATGATTTTAATAATGATGCCACCTTCGATCAGCATTTATTACGTTTTTCCAGTCATCCGAACATTGCGGTACGAATCATCAATCCGCTGATGCACCGTAAGTTTCAAACATTAAACTACGTCACAGGTCTGCCACGTATCAATCGCCGCATGCATAATAAAAGCATGACTTTTGATAAGCAGATTACCATCATTGGGGGACGTAATATTGGCAATGAATATTTAAGCAATGACCAAAATAGTCAATTTGCGGATTTGGATGTTTTACTCATCGGTAAAGTCGTCGCAGATATTGACAACAGTTTTTCAAGCTATTGGTCGTCGCCTTTGTCATTTGACATTGAAACGCTAGTGAAGCCTGATAACAATACAGCGCCTGATTTCCTAGCGGCACTGGATAAGCTAGGTCAGGATGAAAAAGGTAGCGACAATCATTTGACGGTGTATAAAGAAGCGCTGGAAGAGTCAACGATAGACAGTGACTTGGTCAATAAACGCGTGCCTTTTCGCTGGACAGACATGCAGTTTTTGAGTGATGATGTGGGCAAGCTGACCAAAACGGTACCAGCGGATACCAATTTGGTGCATCAATTGCGTACCTTATTAGGCAGCCCAACCAAAAAGCTAACCATCATTTCCTCTTACTTTGTACCCACCAAAGATGGTGTCAATACTTTAGTGCAATTGGCTGAAGCTGGTATCGAGATTAAGATTTTGACCAATTCATTTGATGCGACCGACGTGACTGCTGTGCATTCTGGCTATAGTCAATGGCGACCTAACTTGCTGCGCGCCGGTGTCAAAATCTACGAGCTAAAATCCACTGCCTCTGAAGAAAAACGCGAAAACAAGCTTTGGAAAGCTCGTAGTCAATCCTCAACCAGTTTACATGCAAAAACGTTTGCCGTTGATGACTATCAAGTATTCATTGGCTCCTATAATGTCGACCCTCGCTCTGCCAATATCAATACAGAAATGGGTGTGATCATCAATGATGATGAGCTGGCAAAACAATTGCATGGTGCGCTGAGCGATGACCTGCTAAACCAAGCTTATGAAGTCAAACTATCAGATAATGGTAAGCTACAGTGGCATACTATAGAAGACGATAAAAAAGTGGTTTACGATTCAGAGCCACGCGTCGATATCAGCGATCATGTCTGGCTGACTATCATGTCATGGTTACCTATTGATTGGTTGCTATAGCTGCCATCATCAAAAACACTCTAAAACTTGGTCATATTTACATAATAACAGCGCTATTGAGTGATTCTTTGACCTAATTTTTTTTAGTTTGAATACTTTTTAGTTGGAGTGCTTTTCATTTAAGCACTATTCATTCAAGTGCTCTTAACTCCGATGCTTATTGCTCAATAACTTTTAGCTCAAACGTCTTTATTTTTTCGGCAAATCATTATTTTTCATATTGATTTGTCGTTTTTTATTATAGCCGGTTATCCAGATAATAATCGGCTTAACGAATACTATTATATGTGGATGCGCGACCTATTATGCCTTCTCGTTCTCAATATGCAATGATGTCCTCTAAAGACAGAAACACCGTACTGTTTATCTGCTTTAGCAGCGCAGTCGCGTTTTTTGATTTTTTGATTTATTTATATCTAGCAGATATCATGGCGACCGCTTTTTTCCCTGCTAATATCGATCCAGCTATTACAAAGGTACAAGGGCTTGGTCTATTTGCAATTGGCTATTTGGCACGCCCACTTGGCGGTATCATCTTTGGTCGTTATGGTGATATCAAAGGCCGAAAACCGATACTGTTGATCAGTATATTAGTGACGGCGGCCAGCTTGTTGGCGATGGCTTGCTTACCTACCTATGGGCAATGGGGGTTGATTGCACCAACCTTATTTATAGTCTTGAGGCTGATACAAGGCATGGCATTTGGTCTTTATGTGCCACTCGCTTGGGTTTTTGTGGCAGAGCATGTGCCGCGCCAATATTCGTCAGTATCTTGTAGCTATGTTACTGCCAGTTTTTATGTAGGCGTGTTGTTTTCTAATGCCTTTTTTCTTTGGTTAACCAATTCTATGACGACTGAGCAATTGGCTAATTACGGCTGGCGCTTGCCATTTTTCATCGCGGCCATTCTGAGTTTATTACCATTATTGGCGTGGCGATGGATAGATGAGTCACCCTTTTTTCTGGAAATGAAAAACTCAAAACCAAGCGATTATGTTGCCAAACCCTTCAATTTACTCTTTAAGCATTGCAAGCATTCGCTATTTATCGGCATGGTTCTCACGCTTATTATTTCTAGCATCACGACCGTTGTTGTGCTATTGCTACCTGATTTGATTGAATTACGTTTTACCTTAGACAGCGATTTATTTGGATTCTCACACAGTCTGGGTATTGTGTTCATGGTTTTTGGTTGTATTTTTTATGGGATAATATCCAACCACCAAAACTTCGGTAAGATTCTGACGGTTGGCTCTATTCTTTTGATCGCTCAGATGTTTGCCTTTTTTTACCATCTGCAAGCCAGCGGTGACTACATCCTCATTATGTATGCGCTTTTAGGCTTTTGTGCTGGCATCGTTGGGATGATACCTGCCATCCTTGTACAGTTATTTCCGACCAATGTACGACTAACAGGAATGGCTTTTTGTTATAATATCGCCTACGGTATTGTTGGAGTGCTTGTGCCTTTTGGACTGGGTTATGCCACTCTGTATGTGAGTTTCTCACCAGCGCTCTACATTGCATTTATCGGTTTTATCGGCATAATAATGGGTATTTATTTTTATAATTTGCCTGAATTTAAAAAAATCGACCACATTATTTAGCTAGTTAATAGCTGCCTATTATCTGCTTAACGATTGAAATTAAAAAATTAAGGTGCAATCTTATGTCTCATACATTGCACCTTGTTAATTTATTTAAGACACCAATATTAAAATATTAAGGCTCAAAACCATGGTTGATATGACCAACAAACGTCTTTCCGTTGCACCCATGATCGACTGGACAACGACGGATTATCGTTATTTTGCTCGGCTTTTTAATCCGCATGTTTATTTGTACACCGAGATGATCAGTACGGGCGCGCTGATACATGGCAATCGAGCACGGCATCTGCGCTTTGATACGCTTGAGCATCCGCTTGTACTACAGCTGGGCGGCGCAGATATTAGCGAGATGACGCAATGTGCTGAATTTGCGCAGCAGCATGGCTATGATGAGGTCAATATCAATGTTGGTTGTCCCTCTGATCGCGTACAGCATAATAAGATTGGTGCTTGCCTCATGGCAGAGCCGCACACGGTTGCCGATTTGGTCAAACACATGCAAGCGGCGGTCGATATCCCAGTAACCGTGAAGCATCGTATTGGTATCGATGATTTTGACAGTTATGAGTTTATGGTGGATTTTGTAGAAAAAGTGGCAGCAGCAGGTTGTACACGCTTTATTGTCCATGCACGTACTGCATGGCTGCAAGGGCTCAGCCCCAAGCAAAATCGCGAGATACCACCGCTACGTTATGAGGATGTCTATCGTCTCAAACAAGATTTTCCACAGCTTGATATCGAGATTAATGGCGGCATCGATACTGTTAAAGACATCGAAGCACATTTGCAGCATGTGGATGGGGTGATGATTGGTCGCGCGTTTTATCACAACCCTTACCTATTAGCAGAAACCAATAGCTTATGGAACGAACCAGCACCTAAGCGTTCAGATATTTTAGCGCAGCTGTATCCGTATATGCAGGCGCAGATTGCTAAAGGTGAAGCACTGCCAACGATGACAAGACATTATTTAGGGTTGTTTCAAGGACTGACGGGTGCGCGCAAATGGCGACAGGCGTTAAGTGGTAAACCTCAGCTAACAATCGACGATATCAAACGGGCAGCGGATGAGGTGTTACTACTAAATCCTGATGCCTAAGAAAATTAATTATTATGATAGTTATAAAAGCGTAATAATGCCGAAATAGCCATTATTTATTTAGGCGGTTTGCGCAATATATTGCCACATCGCCGCCCCATTATTCACGATATGCAATAATATCGGCAGTAACAACGAGCCTGACTTGATACGCGCGTAGCAAAATATCAATGCCAGTACCACGATGGTACTGATTTCATAAATACCATACTGCACATGGATCACCGCAAATATCAAGCTGGTTACGACACTTGCTACGATCGCCCCTCGATGTTTTGAATAAGTTGACGAGGTAAATTGCTCTGCGATCGCTGACCATAATAGACCACGAAATATCAGCTCTTCATAGATTGGCGCGACAATGACCATTGCAAATATTAACAGCCATACTGAGCTGACAGACTGATATAAAGGGTCGACGAAGAGCAGTGGCGATTTATCAAGCAAATAAGTCAATGCCTGACTGCCAATCATAAATATCAATAGCAGCCCAAGCAATCCCATACCCACCGTAAATGAGAACGGCTTTAGCGCTAAATACTGCCGACTATCGCCGCCTCTTACACGGATCACCAAAAGGCTAATAGCAATCAATAGCACGCAGCCTATGATAATAGAGAGGCTGACCACGGTGCCATCGTTACTACCAAAAAAGAAGATATCAGCCATGGTTGAATTTTTAGAAGCTGGTAATACCAGCTTGCCAGCGATATACACGCCTAGCAGCTGACTGATAAAAAATGCCATCAGCATACCAACAGTCAGTAGAAATACACCCAATCGTGAAAATAGCGGCGTGCGCTTAGGCGGCGTATTAAGATTGTGCGAACCAGTAGCATTTTTTAGCATAAAGTCATTACTCAAACGGATATTTTGTCAGCTCGCATCTAGGGCGTGTCCTCAATTCAATCGATTATCCTCTAAATGAGTTAAAAATGGCTAAATTTTGCCAAACATCGTTAAATAGCTTATCAATATCTCGATATTATTTACGCTACTTTCCTTGTTTGACGGCAATTTATCTCATTTTTATCATCATTTTTAAAATGAGGACACGCCCTAGCATAAGCAATAATGAGCATAAATAGTCATCAGCGATTATGTTGGTAGTTGCTGCTCAATCAATGATAATACTTGCTGAGAGACCGACTCTGGATACTCAAGTGGAAACATATGACCACCGGCATGGGTCTCATAAGGAATATTCAAACGCGACTTTATTTGTTGCGGAAATCGGCGTTTTAAAAAGATACTGTCTTGACCGATAATCAAAGTAACAGGCGGCTTTGGTCCATGATTTGGTGCCAGCCAATACCAAGATGGATTGGTGCGAAAGACAGCGACCTCACTGGCTTTCGGAATCGCCAATGTCACTTTGCCATCCGCACGTTCGTGTAGCCCATGCTCGATATAGCCTTGAAAACTACGTTCATCAAAGTTTTTGAAAAAACCTTTGTGCCGCATCTTATCATACGCATCTGCGCGGCTCTCCCAGACATCACGGCGATGCTTAGACACGCCAGCTGGTGACAATTTATCCATCAGGCGGTTATTCATCATCGGCAATCTATCCGCCGTCTTTGCCAAATGCCATAGCAAACTCACTTTGCCATAAATCCAAGGTGGATCCATGAGTACCGCTTGGGCAAAGTACTGCGGCGCACGATACAATGCCTGCAAGGTACACATCGCACCCAGCGAATGACCCACTGCCACTACTTGCGACACGCCATGCTTCTCACAGGTATTTTTGACACTATCAATAATCTGCTGTGTAAGGCTGCGCCAATGGTCATCGACTGGATAATCAGGCGTTGCACCCAGCATGGCAATATATTCAATGGTAAAAAATTCTGCTAACTTCTCAAAAAATGGTTGATAAACCGCACTTGGCATCCCATTAGCATGAGCAAAATGCAGGACAGGTTTGTTGGTTATTGTAGAGACAGGTAAAGCAGTAAAAGTTGGCAAATTAATTTCATCACTCATGATAAGCTCTCTTCGATTTAAGTCGCTATTTAGGGTGTTTTTTATAATCATTGAATCTCATATACAATTGAGGCTGAGCATAATCATACGCTCAGCCTCAACAATCATACACAGTAAATCTCAAACATAAAACGCTTAACGCATCTGCGCATTGCCTTCTTCTTGCGGTAAAACATCAAGGCTGACACTAGAGCCAATGCCCGCACCCAATTTAACAGCAAAGCGGTCCATGAATAATTGGAACGGATCTGTTGGGCTATAATTGATGACATTATCCAGCTCTAACTGCTTTTCTAAGCTAGCGATGCTGCCTTTCTTATCGGCTAAGCCAAGCTCAATCGACTGCTCGCCTGTCCAGAATAACCCTGAGAACAGCTTATTTTGTTCAGGATTTTTGAGACGATCACCACGACCTTCTTTCACTGCATTAATGAAATGCTTGTGGGTGTTGTCTAATACTTTTTCGACATGTTTTTCTTCATAATCCGTTAACGGACGTGACAAACTTAAGATGTCTTTGTATTCACCAGCAGTAATCGTACGATCTTCTACGCCGACTTTATCCATCAAACCTTTGATGTTATAGCTTGGCATAATCACGCCAATAGAGCCAACCAAACTTGACGGGTTCACATAAATCTCATCCGCCGCAGAAGCAATATAATACGCGCCAGAAGCACCCATATCACCAATCACTGCATAGAGTTTTTTGTCTGGATATTCTTTACGCAAATCCATCATAGTCTGCCAAATCTCATCAGACTGTACTGGTGAGCCACCAGGTGAATTGATATCCAAAGCTACCGCCTTTGAATTGCTGTTTTCAAAAGCACGGGTCAATGCCTCATTGACATCATAAGCGTTGGCCACATCGCCACTACTAATGACACCTTGTAGCTCAACCACGGCTAGATGCGGCTTGCTCGTGTCGACACCATCTAGACCCGTTGGCGCGCTGCTGCTGCAACTACGACCAAGCGTCAGAAATATCAGTAAAATATAACCAAAGGTCAATAGTTTAAAAAAGATACTCCAGCGACGGGCGCGGCGTTGCTCGACCACACTAGCCAATAAAGTATTTTCAAGCAATCGCCATTCTTGTCCACTCGGCTGGCTTGGCGGCGACATCGGTACTGGCTGATTTGCCGAATTGTCAGGACGTTTGTTAGGGTCTGGTGGCCAGTTGGGCATATAACTTCCTAAGTCAGAAACAGTCTAAAGCAATAAAAAGAGAAGATAGAAATACAGTCAGTAATAAGGAGCTGCTTCTCACTCCAAATACGGTCACAGTCATCTATATTCATAGGCTGCTAAGTATGGTGGTATTTCAATCATGGTTCAATAGTATAACTGGGAAATATCACTATATTGTAACATTGATTAGATAAGCAATATTTTTATGGCGTCGTATTGGTAGTATCTACTGCCGGATTGAGAGACAACGTTGCTTCTGGCATTTTGCCATCATAAGTGATCATTTCATTGATGGTTTGACGACTTATCACCTCAGCAGTTATCTGTGATGTGCTATGTCCTAGCCATGTCACATTACGAAAAGTGCGTGGTTGCTCAAGTGGTTCAACTGGACATAACAATGTCCACATTTGCCAAATGCGCTGATGAGTATCTGCATTTAATATCAGACGTGCCCGAGGCATATTGGCTTGATGAGTCGGTGGCTGGCTACTTGATGTGAGTGTCTGCGCAGTGGCAGGTATTGATTTGAGTGGATCAGCCGCATTATATTTTAATACCCTTATGGGCAAGCTGGCATCTATAGCCACCGTACAATCCCAAACACTCGGACTGTCTATGTTGCTCCACCCTGTCAATGCTTGTATGGACAAACCACCATTGCCCAACTGCCACGTTTTGCCTTGTTCACAACGTTGCACACTAATATTCGTAATGTCCTTGGATTGGCTAGTGACTTTATAGGCTTGCTGAAATGCAGACCAATGATCAGAGCGCCCTGCTTGCCAATACTGACTAATAGGTAAACGCTGATTAAGCTGAAAAACCGTCAAAGGCAACAGCTCAGAAGCACTAGCATTAGAAGCTAAATACGTCTTATCAGTAGTAAGCGTATCCGTCAATCCAGCACTACTACTCTGCACGACTATACCTTCTAGTGTATCAACTGACAAGCTACCCAGCTGCTGCGCCAATGTCATCGACAGCTTATTCGCCTTTAGATTACTTGGCATCGTTCGTGCGGCATTGGGTCTGTGGTCAGATAAAAATAGCCAGCTGATGTTTGTCTTATGCGTATTTGTTGTGGATGACTGCTCATTATTGACAACAGGATACTGCAACAAAGCAGCGCTTATATAGGGATCACCCGTTGGTAAGATATACAAGGTCGATATCGTCGTTAGTGATTGCTGATTGGCATATACCGTCATCATTAATAAGGTGAGCGGCGGCAGTGCCAGCCAACGACTGATAAATCCTCGTGGTAGTAGCCATGGCAACATACTTAATAGTACCATCAGTAATATGGCGACATTCACAGGAGTATAAAGCCACGCTTCTGACAATGCAGGTAATGAAGTTAACCACGTTATCAGTTCATGCAATTTCGCGACAATGGCGCTAACGAGCAGCCAAATACTATCAGCAATAGCAGGTGATAAAAGATAGCACAGCCCTGCTAACAGATTAAGCGGCACAATCACCCAACCAAATAAACCGATAGCAAACAGATTGATGACAAGACCCCACAGCGACGCCTTGCCAAATAATAACAATGTAATAGGTAATAAAGCAATAAATAGCCAAAATTGTAATTTGAATACACGTTTGACTATTATCCAAACACGCTTGAACGCAGTCTCTACTACACTGGCATTATGAGCAGGTGCCGTTTCTGATACGACAGCTGATTGCGTATATGACGTATCATCATATTTAAGGAGCAATGCCACTGCGATAAAAGATAGCCAGTACCCTGCCTGCCATAATACATAGGGATCAAGCCATGCCATCAACACTGCCAATGCAAACAACACCCGCATCGTACTAACCGGCAATAATGTTAAACGTACCAAACCTATCGCGAATAACATCCATGCGGTACGAGCAGCGGGTACATCAAAACCAGTAAATAGCGCATAAATAAAAGCAGCAGCGATCATCACCCACCAGCGCACTTGCCAACACGGTACATAACGATAAACCTTTGGCCATAGCCGATCAAAAAGCAACACCGCCGCACCCGCCAGCATAATCGCTAAAAACAACACATGGGTGCCAGAGATAGCCAGCAAATGTGAAATACCAGCCAGTTGATACAAATCCTTGGTATCGCGATTGATTAAACTGCGATCACCTGTGAGCAAACTTAAAGTGACCGCTTTTGCCTGTTGCGCTGCTGTGGTCTGTGTTGACCAATCTTGATAAAAATGCTGGCGTAATTGCCAACGTCCTTGATTAATATAAGTCTGAAAACGCTGCAGATATGAAGAAGAGGCAAACGCTGGCTTTGATACCTCAGTATTGGTGACATTTGATGTGCCAACGGTCAATATATTAGCAACTCCATCAATATGACGACCTCGCAGCCAGCGATAACTGTCAAAACCAGATGGATTGCTCAACGCTTGCTCAGAGGTCGCCAGTGGTGCAAGCGCTAAACTCATAAACAGCTGATCGCCAGGTTGTAAGTAATTTAAACGGTCAAATGGATTGCTGTCCAAATTTTTCTTGGATGATTGTTTTGATGAATTTTTTGGATAACCATTGAGCAATACACGGTACGTGCCATCCTTACCGTTATTATTATTGTTATTTGAGTTATTTTCGTATAAGTTGCTATTGCTTAGGCTATTATTTTTATCTATTAGAAAGTTACTGGTCATGGCATCTAAATCTTCAACCGCCAACGCCGACACCAAGGGTGATATATCACTAATGACAGCAACTTGTCGATAGCCACTATCCGTGGCGACGTTATAAACGCTGTCACTTATTCCTTCGATGGTGACTAATGCTTGTACACGCATTGGCTCAGTGATTTCTGTTAATTCTGCTTGCTGATGGCTAATCAGGGCTTGCAGCCCACTGCCAATGATTAATCCAATTGCCAATATAGCAACTAAAACATGAGTCAAGATACGAAAGAAGAGTTTAGATTTATATGAAGTATTATGTGAAGGATTACGTGAAGAGAGACCAGCAGTATGTTGCGATAAATGGCTGGGTTTTGCAGAAGGTACATTAAACTGGGCAATAACCATCAGGATAATAGCAAAAATAATGAGCGATAAAGATAAGATGGGAGTATTTAATATATCCATTAACGATGAGCTAGTGGGTATCGCCATACTATCTGCGACTGCCAAAACGCCCATCATGGCGATAATAATCAAGCTACCAATCAACCAGTACACCAGCGCTCCTTGCTTGATGAGGTGAATATTAGTTTTTGCCTAAATAAAGCCATTTGTTATGATAAATAGCCACTTAATATGAAGAAAATGTACCGAAACACCAAAACACAGATTGATACTTAAACCAGCAACAACAACTGATACGTCATGCAATAGCATTTATATAACTATTACCCTATACTGACTGACATATTGCGACGATGATAATCTGTTATCATTATCCTCTATATCCTCAGCTGTACACTTTATGAATAATATTACTTTATAGCAGACCATCAATGCGATTGAGCGGACTGTAGCTAACGATTACAAAAGGCGATCCTGTGCCCCAAAAACGTCTGAAAGACCTGCTTCCCACGCCAGAGAAAATCTTAGAAAGTCGCACCTTAAAACTGTTCGCACCGCATTTGGCTGATCCGCGATTATGGCACTTTAATCGACATAGCTTAAATAAAGCGGTCTATATTGGGGTGCTTAGTGCATTTTTTCCATTGCCAGGGCAGATGCTACTGGCTCTAGTTGGCTCATTAATTTTTCGTGCCAATGTTCCCATGGCACTCGGTTTGACTTGGATTACCAATCCACTCACGAGCTTGCCCATCTTTTATGCAGGCTATTATATCGGTGCCAAAATCCTTGACGTACCGATGATTAGTTTGCGGCTTATCGGCAGGATGATTGCTGATTTTAGCTTATGGGCACTGTCAGATGGCGCAAATCCATTTATTACCTATCGCGGCACGGTATCGATTGCTGCTTTTTGCATAGGCTTGACGATCTTAGCGATTGTGACCAGCATCGTTTGTGGACTGGCATTTAAGGCGGTTTGGCGCTACAAAACCGTCGTGAGCTGGCAAAAACGTCAGCAAGAACCTTCTGATAAACCGCCTAAAATCTGATATATGCTGCTGTTATCAAGTCATGGTAACCTTACGTAGCGAACCACCCTTTACTTTCAACCATTCTCTAACGCCAGCAATCTAAATTACCATCTATCCTCGATCATTCCATGCTATGTCTCGATATCACCTTAAGCTGGCTGTGACTTAAAAACAAAAGCCATTTTCTTTGTTGATACCCATCACTCTGCTTCTTTATTGTTTTCTATGGCCGCAAGGATGTTGTACGTAAGGCTAGTGTCCATCACGAAAACTTCAACCACTTTTTCATCTCTAAGCAATGTATAGCGTTTGCCCGTTGCACTGTCTTGAGCTTTTAGATCATAATCAACGCCAGCCAAAGTAATGGCATCAAAAACGGGTGTTAATAGCTCTATTTGTGCCTGTTTATCAATTGTCTCGAATAACGTCACATCCACATAGGGTTTTAACGGTTCATTGCCTTCTTCGGCACTGCCAAAAGCAGCGATTGGGTCGTCATCTCTATCCATCATAATAGTCCTTCTTCAATAAATTGGCGGCATTTTGCAGCCCCATTTTGCGTTTATTTTTATTAAAAACTTAGTGCCTGTTGAACATAAATTTTGTCGTTCTAGGGTATATCCTCACTTTAACAATGATGATAAAAGCGAGACAAATTGCCATTAAACAAGGGAAATGGCACAGATCATAGTGACATTAACCAGCAGTTCAGTTCAACGACGTTTGATAAAGTTTAGCCCATGTAGATATCCATTGACTTAAGTCAGCACACACCCTACTACTTAGCAACCATAACCATTTACGCTATTAAAAATAAAACGTTAAAAAACAGTTAATACTGCTCCCAATGACCATTACGTAGCAATAACTGACGATCCGCCAGCGCCGCTAGATTGCGATCATGTGTCACCATTAATAGTGCGGTCTGCATGGTATTTTGCAGCTCTGATAATAATCCAAACACGCTTTGCGCATTGTCATAGTCCAAATTACCAGTTGGCTCGTCTGCCAAAATAAGCGACGGCTTCGTAACCAAAGCACGGGCAATAGCCACACGCTGGCGCTCGCCGCCCGATAGCTCACCAGGTCTATGCGCCAAACGATGCTCAAGTCCGACACTTTCTAGTATCGCAATTGCTTGCTCTCTTGCTGAAGTCGTTGAGACCTCTGGTCGCATCAGTAACGGCATTGCAACGTTTTCAATGGCAGTAAATTCGGCTAATAAATGATGAAACTGATAAATAAATCCCAAATGCTTGTTACGCATGGCACCGCGCTCAGTTTCATTCATACTATTTAACAATTGACCATGTAGCCAGACCTCACCACTGGTTGGCGTATCAAGACCACCAAGTAAGTGTAGCAAAGTGCTCTTGCCTGAACCACTGGTGCCAACGATGGCGATGCGCTCGCCAGCATGGACGGTCAAATCCAAGCCAGTCAGTACTTGCGTACTAACCGCCCCTTCATCATATATCTTGTTGATATTTTTTGCCTCTAAAATGGCAGACATGGCTTTTCCTTTATTCTATTTATACTGGTATTGATGCTTTATTCAGTGCTACAAACAATTTATCAGCCTAAACTTGCATTAAAATTAATTTCACCTAACAAGCATTGGTAATAACTTAAGCTGTGTATAAAAACTTAAGCGGCATATAAAATTATTTATTCATAACGCAACGTCTGTGCTGGCTGAATCTTAGCCGCTCGGCGTGCTGGATAAATGGTTGCCAAAAAGCTCAGTACGAAAGACGCACCTGTAATCAATACTACATCTAGTACACGCAACTCTGATGGCAAATAATTAACAAAATACGCATCAAACAAGTTCAAATTAAAGACTTGATTAATAAAGCCTAAAATATCACTCACTGTAAGCGCAAATATCACGCCCAGTATCGTGCCAGCAATCGTACCAATCACACCGATGACCACGCCTTGCACCATAAACACTTGGGTAATCAAACGAGGAGACGCACCAAAAGTTTTTAGAATCGCAATATCCGCTTTTTTGTCGGTAACGAGCATCACTAGGCTGGAGACAATATTAAAAGCTGCTACTAAGATAATTAAAAATAGCAGCAAGCCGACCATGGCTTTTTCCATTTGAATCGCACCAAATAGGTTGCCATGCGTTTGTGTCCAATCATTAGGATACAATTGCTGAGGGGCAATAGCGGCGGCTTTTTCTGCTGCCATCGGAGCGGTAAAGATGTCATTGAGCTTCATACGCACACCCTGCGCGCCATCTGGCAGACGCAACAGTTTTGCCGCATCACCCATCGGGATAAATGCCATGAGGCTATCCACTTCTGGACTGATGGTAAAAATACCTGTCAAGGTAAAGCGCTTGAATCGTGGTATCACGCCAGCTGGTGAAGGCGATGCCTCTGGCAGCACTAGCGTCACTTTATCACCCAGTTGCAGCCCTAGAGACTGTACCATCTCTTCACCTAGCACAATATTGAACTCACCACTTTGTAAAGTATCAATACTGCCTTGAACCATATGTTCATTGATAATAGAGACATCTTTTTCGTATTCAGGATCGACACCAGTGACCATAATCCCTGCAACCTGACCGTTTGACGTCAACATCCCTTGCAGTTGAATAAAGGGCGCTACAGCTGCCACTTCAGGATCTTCTTTAATTTTATCAGCCAATTGCTTCCAATCACTGATAATTTCGGTGGAAACGACCGTTGCTTGCGGGACCATACCCAAAATACGGGTTTTTAACTCCCGATCAAAACCATTCATGACTGATAGCACCGTGATCAATACGGCAACCCCAAGAGTCAAACCAATCATCGAGATCAGCGAGATAAAGGAGATAAAACCATTACTACGCTCTGCTCGGGTGTATCGTAAGCCGATAAACAACGCTAAAGGACGAAACATATTCAAACTCTTTATCTTATCTACGTGCGACTTTATATATACTATAAAACGAGCAACAGCAAATGCATCTCACACCTGCACTTGCCATAGTCACATATAAATCGAACACAAAAACAGGGTTTCAGACGAGCCAAAGACAGCCGTCAAAAGGGAGCTAGTTTGACACAATTTGGCTGATATGTGCCAGTCATTAGCAAAAACTGGGCGTATTTTTTAATAAAAAACTGGCTTTTGTTACTATTTTTTATGAGGGGCTTGCTATTACTTGCGTCAATACCTATATATTGTATGCTAAGGACAATTGTCATTAACCATTCATTGTTGTTTGTTGACCCTTTACTGATGACAACGTTGCCAACTATCATAAATCTATCGTGTTAAATAGAGCGTTATGATAGCCAGCAATAGCCGTTTCAGGTCCAAACCTCACGCTGACTAATTTTGAGTATCTTCATGACCATTAATTATCAATATAAAAACGTCCAATCTCCCACCAAAATCACCATGACTGATGAGCAATCTGCAGGTCACGCCGATCATTGGCGTATTCTGACCGATGACATGAGTCATGACGTGCCAGAATGGCTACAAAAAATGATCGAAAAGGCGGCCATGCCTAAAGGTCTTAATAGCAATGTCAGCGCTCAAGACAGCTGCCTATTGCTGTCTGAAAACCAGCCTTGTCATATCAATCAAGTATTAGCTATGAAAAATGGTAAGCCTGAATGCTTTATCAATGCTTATCCTTGTGTCGATAGCCCGTATGGACTCAATTGTAAGATTGAGCGCATCATTGCCAATGACAATTCACACGATGCTGTATTACGCTTGCGTACCGCTGATGGCAGTATTATTTACGCCTTTGACCAGCTCTACACCACCAATCGCCATTTATATCAGCGAGACACGTCTTACTTTGTGAACTTTAGCGCTTGGGCACATGAGATTAAGCTAAGTGAGCAAAACGAAGTCATCATGGTTGAAGATCAAGAAGCGATCCGCTACCACCGTGCATTTAACGACATCGTTGCCGCCAATGATGGAAAAATACCCGATGATCTGCAAGAGCAAATCAAAGAATGGAAACCAGAGACCAAAGCACAAATGGCGCCAGTTGAGATCAACTTGGGTCACATGTGTGCCTATCTATTTGGTGATACTTTGGGACAAGAAGATGAAGCATGGTGCCAAGGTCAGGTGCTCGGCAAGCAAGAAACAACATTTAATGATAAATCCATTATTCTGTTTGATGTCGTGATACTACGCGAACAAGATGCCGATCCTTTCGTGATTCGTATCGGTGCGCTCAACACGCCAGGGACGGCTTCTATTAAAGTGCATGACTACGTACAAGCGAACGTCTGGCTACAAGCTGCCATCTATAAAGAAAACCAGCAAAGTGCGGCGCAGCAATCAAAAGCCAGTTAACTACTTTACGAGTCATCCGCTACTTTTAAGAATGATAATTAAATGTATCATCAAATAAAAAGCCCCTAATAAGCATTAGGGGCTTTTTGTCTTCTTACAATTGTCAGTATAAAACCCTGCGAATATAGAATTAAGCCATGGTCGTCATTGATTTAATACGAGTATATAGCTCTTTTTGTTCAGCACTTGGGCGGGCCGTTTGTACTGCCATCAGTTGTGACATATCGCCTTCAACGCGAATTTTACCACCCATAAAAGCACCCATAATTTCATTGGTATCGAAATCAGTGATGATTGATTGCAAGATACTGCGGTCAAGCAACAAGGTGGTTGTCGCGGCGTCGTTCAAGCCGCGATGCAATAAACCGTTTGCAAAGTTCGCTTCGATGTCTTGCTCAGTGTCAGATACTTTTAGATTGACGATCATATTCGCCAGTGCTGGCGGCAAATTTAGCTCGCCTGCCTCATTACCCATTTTCTCAACTTGCTCAAACCACTCATCTGTCAAAAAAACTGCCATATTATTGTCCTTAATTGATGTTATTTCAGGCTACCGTTGTTTGGCTCACTCGCCTGACTGGGTATCAAGTGATAAAATAGTTGCTCATAATAGCAGTATAAAAACTGCTATCATCACTTATATTTAGCCTCATTATAAGGGTCGACTTGATGATAAGTAAAACTTATTTAGAGTGCTTATGCGGCCATTGTTACAAAAATGCTGCTGGTCATGATATCTAAGCGTAGTGATTACTGTCCCTCTATCACCAAAATGTATTTCTAGAATCGTGATAAAATTGGGTATAAAATAGACAAATTGCAAAGTTATAATAAGTTGCTTGCTAAGATTTTTACCAAAGAGTTTGTATTTTGCCGCATAGTTCTGATGATATTTGATTAGGATTGCGTTACAATACCCTTAAACAGAGTCGGGAGTTTTAACTAAACATTACGCAAACATGTTTTTTTGTCAGCCGCCGCTAGCATACGTCTATGGTCAGTACATTTTTATGGCCCTATGGATATTGGTATCTATCTTCATTAGTACAGAATTTTTGGTAATAATTAAGATAAATACTTCACCTCTTTAGATGTTTGATGCTCAAAAACGGCGCATCTTCTTATTCACCTTAATGATTTATTAACAATCCTACTATCGACCAGCTGTGAGTGCCGTGCGTTTAAAACGCCTTTATGCCTCAATACCAGCTGATATGAAGCGAAAGCTTAGATTGATAGTTAATAATATTATGGTGATAAGCGAGACAAAAAACAGCATGTGCCGCGATTCTATTTTTATCTGACTATTACTTTTATGATGCAGATAGCGCGGAGAGTTAGTTAATTCTGTTGATAATTCGGGCTGTAAAGGAATCATCCAATGAGTTTACAAAACACAGCAGTCGCCCCAGTTGACCGTGAGTACGAAATTACTATCGTAAGATTCTTTACGATAATGGCCGTGGTATGGGGCATCGTCGGCATGAGTATTGGTGTGTTCATTGCTTCACAGTTAGCATGGCCATCACTTAACTTTGACATTCCATGGCTGACATTTAGTCGTTTAAGACCGCTACATACCAATGCGGTCATTTTTGCGTTCGGTGGCTCTGCCCTGTTCGCAACGTCTTACTATATTGTTCAGCGCACCTGTAAGACAAGGTTATTTGCTCCTTATTTAGCTTGGTTTACCTTTTGGGGTTGGCAAGCCGTTATCGTATCAGCGGTTATTACCCTACCTTTAGGTTTAACATCGACCAAGGAATACGCTGAGCTTGAGTGGCCCATCGATATTTTGATTGCCTTGGTATGGATCTCTTATGCCATTGTTTTCTTCGGTACGCTCATCAAACGTAAAACCTCACATATTTATGTGGCTAACTGGTTCTTTGCAGCCTTTATTATTACGATTGCATTACTGCATATCGTAAACAGCATGGCGATTCCTGTTAGCGCATTTAAGTCTTACTCGTTATTTGGCGGTGCGACCGATGCGATGGTGCAGTGGTGGTACGGACATAACGCGGTAGGTTTTTATCTAACGGCAGCTTTCTTAGGAATGATGTATTACTTCGTTCCAGTACAGATTGGTCGTCCTATTTATTCTTATCGTTTGTCTATCGTTCACTTTTGGGCACTTATTGCGTCATATATGTGGGCTGGTGGTCACCATTTGCATTATTCAGCGCTTCCAGATTGGACGCAGTCTCTAGCAATGGTATTCTCAATCATCCTGTTTGCGCCATCTTGGGGTGGTATGATTAACGGTGTGCTAACACTATCGGGCAGCTGGGATAAATTACGTACCGATCCGATCATTCGCTTTATGATTGTGGCATTGTCGTTCTATGCGATGTCGACGTTCGAAGGCCCGATGATGTCGATTAAGACAGTGAATGCGTTATCGCATAATACGGATTGGACAGTCGGTCACGTACACTCAGGTGCACTTGGTTGGGTAGGTATGATTACCATTGGTTCGCTATATGTACTGTTACCACGTATTTATAACAAACCTAAGATGTATTCTATCAGCTTAATCACCACGCATTTTTGGTTGGCGACAGCGGGTACTATTTTCTATATCGTATCTATGTGGATTTCAGGTATTGGCCAAGGCATGATGTGGCTGGCTACTAATCCAGACGGTACATTGGTATATAGCTTCGTTGATACAGTTGAGTTCTCACATTTCCCATATATTGGTCGTGCTTTTGGTGGCTTCTTGTATGTATCGGGTATGTTTGTGATGGCATATAACGTTTATAAGACACTTAAAATGCCAGAAGGTAAGCCTGTCGATATCGCAGATCCTACTGATCATGAACCTAGTGTTGATAAACCTTCAGCAGCTAACGTATAAGGAGCGATCATGTCTGGTACACCGCATGAAATTATTGAAAAAAATACAGGCTTGTTGGTTATCGGTATCGTTATTGCTATTAGCTTTGCAACGCTAGTTGAAATCGTACCATTGATATATGACAACAAGGGTCCTGAAGAAGGTGGGGTGAATGCTCCCCTGCCCTCTATGGAGCCATGGACTGCACTAGAATTTGAGGGTCGTGACATCTATATTCGTGAAGGTTGTCACGTATGTCATACTCAGATGATTCGTCCACTACGTGCTGAAGTTGAACGTTATGGACCTTACTCACGTGCTGCTGAATCTACGTGGGATCACCCATTCTTATGGGGTTCAAAACGTACTGGACCTGATCTGGCACGTGTTGGCGGTCGTTATTCTGAAGACTGGCAAAAGCAGCATTTAATTGCGCCACGTTCACTAGTACCTGAATCAGTAATGCCTGGTTTCCCGTGGCTTGCTACCAACGAAGTGAATGGTGAAAACGTTCAAACTAAAATGCGTCTATTCCGTGATCGCTTTGGTGTACCTTACACTGAAGAAGATATCGAAGGAGCACCAGATGCTGTACTTGGTGCCACTGAACTTGATGCTTTGGTTGCTTATCTACAGCAACTGGGCACCGCGATGGAAGGACAGCGCTAATGGGTATTGGTGAATTACAAACAATTGCGACCGTTTCTGCCTTTGTTGCCTTCGTAGGTGTTGCATGGTGGGCGTATTCGCCAAAAAACAAAAAACGCTTCGAAGAAGATGCACAACTTGCGCTTGATGACGAGGATATAAAATCTCTGTCTGAAGAGCAGCGCAATAAGGATAAACGATGACATTTTTTTGGAGTTCTTGGATTACCATACTAAGTATCATGTGTTGGGCTGCTATCCTCGGTGTCTTACTAATGGTATTGAAGTACAAGCCAGAACTAGAAGATGACGGTACGACAGGCCACGCTTATGATGGTATCAAAGAGTACGACAAGCCATTGCCTAAATGGTGGCTCGTGATATTTTTTGGCTCTATTGCTTGGGGTGTTGCCTATTGGGTATTTTTCCCAGGTATTTTCCCATCAAAATGGGAAGGTATTGCCACTGTAGAAGTCGATGGCGAAATTGTACCGTGGACCTCTAAGAACGAGCTATATAGCGAACTTGAGAGTAATAACAAAGTATTTACGGATAACTTTGAGAAAAATATTTTAGCAAAAGCGGATGCTAGTGGTGCGACAGAGACCTTAGCGGCACTTGCTGAGTTACAGGCAACGATGCGCCGCAGTGAAACACCACCAGCAGATCTGCAAGATCAAATTGACAAGAAAACTGCAGAACTATCCCCTTATGTAGAAAAGCTTTCAGAAAACCGGAATGCTTTAAAAGTTGGTAGTCGTTTGTTCTTACAGAACTGTGCGGTCTGTCATGGCTCTAACGCCAAAGGTGCGATAGGCTATCCAAATCTAACTGACAATGACTGGTTATATGGCGGAGAAGCGTCAAACATTTTGACCACGCTACATAAAGGTCGAGTTGGTGGTATGGCTGCATGGCGTGATCAAATCGGTGAAGATGGGGTACGTGCGGTATCTGAATACGTGCTATCAATATCTGGCAACCAACCTGGTTACGAGCTTGATAAAGCTCAAGTCGCTCAAGGTGAGGCCATCTTTAATGAGCCGACTAACTGTGTACTTTGTCATGGTGCAGATGCCAAAGGTATGACTTCTACTGGCGCGCCAAACTTGACAGATAACATTTGGTTATATGGTGGTGATCGTGAGACCATCCGCGAAACCTTACGTTATGGTCGTGCTGGTGTGATGCCTGAGTGGGAAACCAAACTGGGTAATGAGCGTATTATGCTACTTGCAGCTTATGTTTACTCATTATCAGATAAAACCCCTCAACCTGCTGCTAAAGCACCAACCGCTACTCAAATAGCAACCACTATAGAAACGACGGCTAACTAATAGTTAAAGATGGTTGTCATAGCATCAGTGGATAAGATTTGATAAAAGGAGAACTGTTATTGCAGTTCTCCTTTTTTTATAAATTCTTTGATGAGAATTTATCGACTGCTACCGCATTGTCAAAATTTGAGTAGCAAATGAAATGGAGTTTAATACTGCATAGAGCATGACCAATATATCGATCATTATGCTGATATATTGATTGGTTTTTAAGATTATTACCCCATTTATAATAGGGAGAATGCTAAAATGATAATACATAAAACCACTTATTAGTGGCGAATTTAGAAGATAGTCATCCATTCTCATTAAGCTATTTGCAATCGATCATTTGGTAGATGGGTTAAAATATTTTTCTGTTCAATATTTTATCCGCTACTTACTGACATTGATAACATCACACACTCATACATCTGATGATTAAAGATGTTTGTTCATCATGCCAGCAAACTGATTCTTTTTTAAAAGAGGCACGTTTATGTCAGCACCACAACCCAATAAAATCCCTGTACAGCAAATTGACCTTGATGCGACCAAGCATCGAGTTCACCCTAGGTTTGTCACCGGTTTTTATCAAAACATTCGTGTCGTCACGATGTATGCACTTTTAGCCGCTTTTCTGCTTTTGCCGTGGTTACGTTATAATGGTAGGCAAGCAATATGGCTTGATGTTCCCTCGCAGCATTACTATATTTTTGGCATGACTTTTTTGACCCAAGATTTTTACTTCATTGCCGCCTTTGCGATTATTGCCGCATTCACTTTATTCATGGTGACTGTGTATGCGGGGCGTGTTTGGTGTGGCTATGCCTGCCCTCAGACGATTTGGACACATCTTTATCAATATGTTGAAAAATGGGTGATTGGCGATCGCAACAAACGTATCAAATTTGATAAAGAACCGATGAGTGCAAAAAAAGCCTTTAAACGTTCTTTGATATATTTTATTTGGTTGGTATTTTCAGTGATTACCGCGGCAACCTTTGTCAGTTATGTCGCTGGAACAGATTATTTATATCAAAGCTGGCAAACCATTGGTTTTATTCCTATTCCTGATTGGCCAACATGGGTATGGGTATCAATGTTTATCTTTACCTTTGCCACTTATGCCAATGCGGGCTACATGCGCGAGCAGATGTGCGTACAGATCTGTCCTTATGGTCGTTTTCAGAGCGTTATGTTTGATAAAGATACGTTGGTTGTGTCTTATGATTATGAACGTGGCGAACCTCGCGGGGCACGTAAAAAAGGCACCCATCCTGAACATTTAGGGGATTGTATCGAATGTACCATGTGCGTACAGGTTTGTCCGACTGGGATTGATATTCGAGATGGCTTGCAAGTTGGTTGCATCCAATGTGCTGCTTGTATTGACGCTTGTAATGAAATTATGGATAAAGTCGGCTATCCACGTGGGCTTATCCGCTATACAACAGAACGACAGTTGTCAGAAAAAGAAAATACCCGCGTCATCAGTCCACGTCTATTTGCTTATTTAGCCGTTATTACTATTTTATGTGGTGGCGTTATTTATGCGTTGACGGACCGTGTACCCTTAGAGATTGATATTCGCCGTGACCGTAATCAGTTGTCTTCAGTGAATAATCAAGGCATGATTGAAAACAGCTATATCGTCAAGCTGACTAATAAGACACAAGAGCCGCATACCTATACAATAACCCTTGCTCCACAAGAAGGTTTGAGCTTGGAGCTGCGATTCAATGATGTACCATTAGAAGCAGGTGAAAGCTTTGATATGCCTGTGAGTATTTATGGCGATCCTAAGGTTATCGATTTTGAACAAACATCAGTGACCCTAAATGTGACCAGTGAAGATGGTCAGTATAAAGTCAGTAAACAAAACGTATTTACTACTCAAGGGCAGTAGGTTTTTATAAGCGATTGATAGCTTAGCTAGTGCGGGTCTTCATTTTAAAAGTGGTAATAAAAATGCAATAAATGACAGCCAAACTGGGAAAATAGTATAGATAATATCGTGCTATTAACCAGCTGTTTGACATAGTTTGGCAAAATTTAACCATTTTTAATCCATTTAGGTGCTTTCATTCAGACTGAGGATGCGCCCTAGTATATAATTCTATATTTCACCTGTGAGTCAGTGGCTAGCAGGTGGACGATTTATCATTAAACTGGCAGCTGTTTCGCTGTCAGTTTATCCATTGATACAGTTTATAGATATCTGATAAACAGATATCTGATTAATAGGTATTTTATGTCTACTCCAGCATCAAATTTTAAGCATCAAGATACTCAGCCATGGTATAAGAATTACATGGTGGTTATTTTTGTTATTGGCATGCCAGCATTTGTCGTAGTGGCCTGTATCTTTTTTGTTTATTACTCTTATCAAATTCGGGATAGCGTGGTACGTGACGACTGGTATATGGATGGTAAGACGCTTTATCATGATGTGTCACGTGACAAATTGACTTATGACTTAGATTTGCACGGCGAAATGCAGTTTGCAGATAATGGTGATGTTGTATTCTATCTAAATTATCCTGAACAGAGTCTGCAATCAGGTAAACTGCTGAATGGCAATCCTCTGGCTTATCCTGAAAAACTAGATCTGTCTATCTCACATGCAACCGATATCAAAAAAGATCACGATGTCGTACTTCAACATGTCGAAGGCAATAAATACAGTGCGCAGGTAGATATAGATCCTTTAAAAGCAAAATATTATCTACAAGTAAGTAGCGATGGTAAAGATGACTGGCGTATGCAAGATGTGGCGAAATTACCACGTTCAAAAGTTAGCTTTGACCCATTACCTGTTTTTGCAGAAAGTTGATTTTACCAATCTTGCTATTATAAGCATGATTAATAATTGATTTATTAACACATAAAAAAACCAGCCATTAGTAGATAATGAGCTGGTTTTTTATAGCCAATTTAAAGGTTTTAGCGATAGCTGGTTCAGTATAGAACCATCAAATAACCGGATTAATCGTTGGGATTTTTTGCGTGATACGATTATCTGCTGTCGCTTTATCTGATTCTGGCAGTTGCTGTTTATCACTCATAAACTTCGGATTGAACGCTTGAGTTTTTGGCGATACAGGTAAGCCAATTTCAGCCAAGCTCTCGGTCTGCCCTGCTTGGATGTTATCCCCTTCAAACAAACGCTCATTGTCATCACGATCAAGACTTAACTGCTCAAAATCAAACAATTCACGGTCTGCTAGTTGCGACGGTGCGACGTTTTGCATGGCTTTAAAAATAGAGGCCAAACGCTGCGGATGAGCATTATCCCATTCCCGCAACATATCGTTGATAATGGCTCTTTGTAAGTTGGTTTGGCTGCCACATAAGTTGCATGGAATAATTGGAAATTCTTTTAAGCGAGCATATTCGATAATGTCTTTTTCTTCGACATAAGCCAATGGGCGAATAAGTAGGTTTTGCTTGTCATCACTGAGCAATTTCGGTGGCATCGATTTAAGAGTGCCGCCATGAAATAAATTCAAAAAGAAAGTCGCCAACATATCATCGCGATGATGACCCAGCGCAATTTTGGTTGCGCCAATCTGCTTAGCAAAACCGTATAACGAGCCGCGGCGCAGACGTGAACACGCCGAGCAATAAGTTTTGCCTTCTGGCACCACGCTCTTAACGATACTATAAGTATCTTTTTCTAAGATATAGTGAGCAATACCCTGCTCGTTCAGATACGCTGGCAAAATATCCTCAGGGTAACCGGGCTGCTTTTGATCGAGATTGACCGCGACGATATCAAAGTTAATCGGCGCGATACGCTTGAGTAATAGTAAAATATCCAGCAAGGTATAGCTGTCTTTACCACCTGAAACACAGACCATGACCACATCGCCGTCTTCGATCATATTAAAATCACGAATCGCCCAAGAGACTTGTCTACGCAGCTTCTTTTGTAGCTTACGGAACTCTGCTGATTCAGTAGACGTTGACGGTGCAGCGGCGATACTGTCTTCATTTGTATGATCGTCAGCAACATCCTCATATTCCATACTATCACCATCAGTGTCCCAAGCATGATTATCCAAACCTGTATCAGCTGACATATCATCGATTTCAGGCGTAATTTTTGGCGTAAACAAGGTTGCTGCGGTCATAAGTTACTCAATATCTTTACAAGGGAATTTTGCTAAAAAATGGAAGAATAAAGCCTTTAGCAAGGAGGTAATAGTACAGTGGCTCTAAAAGCAGCGATTATAACAAAATTTGCTAACAGATTGAAAAGATGAGATTAAACTATCAGATTAAATATTCAGTCTTTTTTATGGCTTAGCTCAGGGCATGCTGAACATTCGACCATAGCACTGCTGATAGCTCCATACTTTTATAAACAAATTTCTCTTTTGAGCTGATTAAGGTTTCATATCGTATTTATAATGGCTCCGTGGTTCTGTAATGAGCGTATTTTTGCTAAAATAGGCGTTTTTCGCAAACCCATTTCGCAAACCAATAATAGATACCACTATGACTAATGTTACTTCGCAAAGCGCCTCTAATAATCAAGCCTTCGATACTGACTTAAATGCTCTGCATAAAAGCCAAAATGCCGTTGTGCTACTGTCAGGCGGGCTTGATTCGGTGACTTGTTTGTATTGGGCCAAGGCACGTTATGCGTCAGTGACTGCGGTCAGTTTTAATTATGGTCAACGCCACAATAGTGAGCTGGTCGCGGCAAAAGCCATCGCTGAGACTGCAGGGGTCAATCACAGAATCATTGATATTGATATCGCTCAGCTTGGTGGCTCTTCGCTGACAGATCACAGTATGATTGTTCCTGATGGCGATACGGATAAATTCCCTAATAAAAAGCGTGATGAGATTGATAACGACGCTATTCCCAACACTTATGTGCCTGCGCGTAATACGATATTTTTGTCTTATGCACTAGCCGTTGCTGAAGTGACCGATGCCAATCATATCGTTATTGGCGTCAGCTCAGTCGATTACTCAGGCTACCCCGACTGTCGTCCAGAGTATATTGCCGCCTTCGAGCATATGGCCAATCTTGCCACCAAAGCAGGCGTTACCGGTCATCACTTATCCATTCAAACACCATTACAGCAACTGTCAAAAGCAAAAACCATTGAGCTTGGATTGTCATTGGGCGTCGATTATGGGCAAACCATATCTTGCTACCAAGCCGATGCACAAGGTCTTGCTTGCGGTGTATGTGACAGCTGTGCCTTACGCCGTCAAGGATTTGCTCAGGCGGGCATCACTGACCCAACCCATTATCAATCTTAGTGAATGATAGAATTGCACTTGCATGAAAGCGTGATAGCAATCAACATTAGCGAAACATTCGCTTGCATTAACACAGCACACCGCCGTTGTATTTTAACTCACATACTTGTTATGGTATGAGCGATTGCATTTATCACAAGATATAAGTAACCACATTAGTCAACGAACTATGAGTACTTTTGCTTGACTTTGAGTACAAAATTTAGAAAATTGATGTTACCCGTAAGAGGATATTTATGAAGTTGTTGCCATTATTACCCCTAGCTTTAGCTGCCATTTTTGTGATGCCACAAGCAAACGCTGCCGATATTAAGCAAAATAACATCAATACCTGCGTTAATGGTGCGGTCAAATATAAAGTCGCTGACAAAGGCGATGCGACCAAACTATGCAATTGCACTATTGGTGTGCGTAGCAACATGACCATCGGTCAGATGTGGGAAATTGAGAGCTATGCTCAAGACAAAAAAGATCCTTCTGGACTGCCTTACGTCAAAAAAATGCAAAAAGATTTGCAGCAATGCACTGTTGGCTTAGATTTAAAACAGCCACAAAAACCAGCGTAATACACATCTCGTTTGATATACAAAAGACTGGCTATTGCCAGTCTTTTGTATATACCTAAACCATTGTTTTTATTACATATATATCAAACACTATATCTATTGGTAGCCATTTTTATAGTTACCTGTAGCTTTCTCTCCTTTTATAGCACTCCGAAAAACTCCCCTTATTTCATTCTCTTAACACTAGTAACCCCATCAAACTTCGTTAAGCAGCTCATATAATAATCTTCTATATCGTGATATTCAGTGAATAACCGATTATAGGTTTCATAGTGCATGCCTTTAGGTTTTCGATAAGGGTTTTCATGACACTTCAAACGCTTTCTTATTGCTTGCATACTTGCATCAGGTCGCTAGCACCGCTGCATAAGCTGTCGCTCAATGTGTGCTTAATTCCTTCAGCTCAATCCTCTTGAATGATACCGCCCTATCTGCTTTTGCTTCTGCACTGGACTGTGCCCAA
>NZ_JADQAK010000024.1:7326-55639 GCF_022129285.1 Psychrobacter sp. Ps4 | reverse complement strand
ATTAATACGCTTAGTTTACCAAGTTTACTTGTACGGTTTCTTCAGCATAGCTCAGTAATGCTAGAATCATTCATTTTAAGATATACCTACACCGAACCAATCAGGTTCGGTTCCCTAGTGAGGACTTGAATCTTTGGCTGTAGGCTAGGAGTATCACGGTTTAAAATCTCTGAATTGGTTGCAGTGTACTTCATGGTGTACATAACATTAATTTTTTGAGCTTAAACTGACTTAATTTTGATTTAGTTTCCTATAGTTATTACAGCCTTCTTGTTGCCCATTTTCACAAGCCTTACCAAACCAGTTCTTTGCTTGAGCATTATCTTGATTAGCACCTACACCATCGCGATACATCGCACCAAGATTGTTTTGAGCAGGAGCATATCCCTGATTAGCGGCTTTTGTATACCACTTAAAGGCTTGAAAGAAGTCTCGGCCTACACCGTGACCCATGTAATACATCACACCAAGATTATATTGTGCATTAGCATTTTCTTGATCAGCTGCTTTTCCAAACCATTTTAGAGCCTGTGAAAAATCTTGTATCACGCCATTACCCTGATAATATATTGCACCTAAATTAGCTTGTGCAGGAGCGTATTCTTGATCAGCTGCTTCTGTATACCACTTAAGTGATTGCGACAAGTCTTGCTCTATACCATCGCCTTCGTAATACATTGCGGCTAAATCATTTTGTGCAATGACATATCCTTGATTAGCAGCTTTTGTATACCACTTAAGGGCTTGTGGAAGGTCTCGGTCTACGCCATTGCCTTGGGTGTACATTAAACCAAGGTTATACTCCGCTTCGGGAAAGCCTTGATTGGCTGCTTTCGTATACCACTTGATTGCTTCAGTGTTGTTTTGATGGACTCCTTCGCCTTCACGATACATTACACCAAGATTATACTGTGCCTCAGGAAAATCTTGATTAGCCGATTTTATATACCACTGCGCAGCTTTGGCATAGTCTTGATGAACGCCCTCTCCTGTATCATACATCCAACCCAAATCGAATTGTGCTTCTGCATCGCCCTGTTCGGCTAATCTCTGTACGTCTTCAGCTTTATTTTCTGTCTCTATTTCCTCAATAACTATTTGCCCCTCAGAAGCTTCGTTTTTGGTTTCACTTTGAATTTTCTGACAGCTCGTAAGCGTAAGAGGTAATAAAGCAGTAGAAAAAAGGAGGGCAACTAATTTAGTTTTTTTGAAAATCATATATTTGATTCACTGGTAGAAAAAGTGTTGAATAAGTACATTAGACCTCTTGTAGAAGTCACAGAGCAAGTTCGAAATTAACAAGACCTGCAAATAGTTTCATTCTTAGATCATAACGCTGGCGACGATTGCGATAGCGCTCAGCGACAATTTTAAATAGTTTAACCAACCCTATTTTATGCTCAACCAAAATACGAAACTTAGCTAGATAGTGGTTGGCTTTTTTGGCAATATCGATAAGTAAACCACCTTTAGGTTTTTTAAAAGGGGTGAAGGCTTGCTCATGAAGCTTAGTAATGCCCTGATAGCCACTATCTGCCATGAAGCACGTATTTTTAGGAAGCCACTTTGGCAAGCTGTCTTTGTAGAGTTTAAAGTCATGCACTGAGCCTTTAGAGGTTTGAACACCAAGTATCAGACCCGTTTTCCAATGCACAATAAGCTGTGCCTTTAAGGTATGTCGCTTCTTTTTGCCACTGTAGTAGTCGCTTTGGTTTTTTTTGGACGTTCAATCGGGGTCTCAGTGGCATCAATGATAACCGCTGACCAATTAGTATCGTCAGGCTCACCGCGAGGTAGTTTCCTTGGTAAGTCAAACTGACCTGAGCTTATCAGAACATTCTCTACTTTATGAACGATGCGACTGGCTGAGGATTCATGAATACCAAAGTCCATGCCAATATGATAAAGCGTTCGATACTCACGCCAATAAGTCAATGCTAGTAGTATCTGAGACTCTAAGCTAAGATCGCTTGGACGGCCTGATTTTCTCTTGGTGGCTTCGTGCTGTTGCATGGCTTCTAGCATGGCTCTAAAGGTAGCCTTTTGAATACCAGTGTAGCGCTTAAAACCAGCATCACTTTGTTTAAGTAGTTTCGTTATGTTTGGCATATTTATTAAGTAAGTAGAGTTCAGTAATATACGTTGTGTCTTAAAACTACTTTTGCAAAAGGTCTATTATAAGAAGAGATAAAATGAAATATGTGTTTGATAAGCAATTAGAAATGATTAATGACTGGTGCATGGTAAAAAATGTACAGCGGTTTAATCAGTTAAGTCAAATCATTTATATTGATAAGTCTATTGGTGATGGCTACTTTGAACGTTATGATTTCGGTAGCATTGGTCTATCACGGGTCAATTGCTACTTTCATAGAAATCATCAATTCATTAATCCTAATTGCCAAACCAGTTATGTTTTATACATTGTTTTGCAAGGGAGCTATGAATATCAGCTAGACGACAAAGTGACTATAGAAGAAAAAGTAGGAGTAAAAGCAACAGTAAAAACAGAAGTAGGAACAGAAGCAAGGCAGGTAAATAGAACCAAGCTAAAACAGTTTGAGCAAGTAACGATAAATGCGCCTGCCATTTGGTTAATAAAAGGCGATTTAGGGAGATTGAGCACAATTATTAGCGCTAAAGAAGACATTAAAGCCTTATATATTGAGCTAGATAAAGACTTTGTTGGTAAATTAGCCACACAAATAGAGCAGCAGACAGATGCCAATAACTTAATCATATCCAAATTAATGACTATGTCCGATTCGTCAATTCTACCTTTAAATCTGACTACCAAAGCGGCAAATTTTGTAATGCAGGGCTGGGAGGTTTATAACACGCCTAGTCCCACTGATGATATTAAATTTATGGCACTACAAGGACAATGCTTAACCTTTACGAGTTTATTATTGAAACAATGTATTACTGAAATAGGCGGGGCTAAAGTACAGGCTCTTAATTCTGCTTATCAAGCCAAACTGCTTCTTGATGAGTTTTACAATAAGAATTGGACGATACGAGAGCTTGCGCAAAAAACAGGCACAAATGAATGTTATTTAAAGGCCGACTTCAAGAAATTAACGACTCGAACGATTGGTGATTATCGAACTCATAAACGCATGCAGTTAGCCATGAAACTATTACAAGAGAGACAAAAAATTGCTCCAATTGCTAATCAGCTTGGTTTTAGTAGTACTCAATATTTTCGTCGGGTGTTTTACAAGTTTTATGGCTATATGCCGGAATTAATATATGATAAATTGATATAAATCAGTAACTTTCCCGATTTTATTAAAAAATTACGTATAGTCTAAAAATTTGTGTTAACTTTGTAATTGATATTGATTATCATTAACATTGTTTTTCATTTATGTTACTTTGGATTTATATATGTTGCCTAGCAAATCATCTTCCCTTCAATATTATCTCAGTGACCGTCATCTCAGTAAGGATATCAAAACGACTAAAAAATTTAATGCTTTATATATGCCCTCCTTATATCTAGCGCCATTACTCAGTTTATATATTCCTACCACAGCATTGGCAGCCCCATATGAAAATAGCCTGTCCTCAAATGTGCAAACCTTTAATGCGGAACAGTTTGCTGAGAGGAAAGAGGTCGCTGAACAAAATAATGGTATTAATGAAATGACATCTGATGACATGCCTACTGTCACCCTTGATGCGATTACTGTTAATGCTCGAGGTATTGAAGAAGACGAGTTAAAGACCCCCTTTGTGGTTGATACGATTGACGCGCAAGAAATTGAAGACAAGCAATATGTGACGGTAACAGATGCTTTGCGAGATGTACCTAGTATAGATATCCACGATGGTGGTAATGTGGGCTACTCGACACTATGGATGCGTGGTACAGGCTCGTTAAGTATTACCAGTCTTGATGATAATTCTGTTGATGTCCGAATAGATGGTATCAGTAATGGTAAAACGGGATTGGCACGAAACTTAATTGATGTTGAAAAAGTTGAAGTCGCAAAAGGTCCTCAAGGGACAATATTGGGTTCAAGTGCTGAGGCTGGTGGTATCATTATCAAAACCTTTGACCCATCAGATTATACAGAAGGCAGGGTCAGTGTGGGTGTGGGTAATCATAATCTTAAGCGTGGCGAGGCGATGCTAAATCTACCTATAACGGATAATGTTTCTTTTCGCATTGCAGGTATGCTGGAGGAACGTGATAATAGTCTGATAAAACGAGAAGATGGCAAACCGCTTAATAAAAAAGACAAACAAGGCATACAAGCCAAGTTGCGTTGGCATGATGATAACGAAGACAATAATGTCGTCTTAACCGCTTATCATGATGAGCAAACCAATAATGTTCCTGTCCTACAAAAAGATTTTGATACTTATAAAGTTGCCACGTTTAATCTACCACATGAAAATACAAACACCGCTAAGGGCATGAATTTAGTAGTGAATAGTACCGCTTTTGATTTTGCTGATATAGAGTCAAAAACAGGTTATCACCATTATGATAGCGATATTCTGCGCCCCTACCTACCGCCAGAGATGTTGTCCCTACAATTCAGCGGATACCGAATTCCAGAAGACCAACAGCCCATATTCAGTGAGGTTCTTACCCATCCTGATAACAATCGTCAATACTTAGAGGAATCGATTAAACAGGTTTCGCAAGAAATAACATTGGTCTCTAAGCCAGAGAGCGAAGTCCAGTGGGTCGCAGGACTCTACTTCGCAAACAAAGATAGGGTGTGGAAAAACGATGCCCGAATGAACTTAAATGACATGCCAGATGGGTTATTGAAAAACAGCACTCTTGGTAGTGCGAACAACGCAATTACCGATAAAACATTTGATACTCAGACGAAAGCCATATTTGGTGAAATAACGTATCCTGCGACCGAAAGTCTAGATGTGATAGCAGGGCTACGTTTGGCAAATGAAGAGCAAACACACGATGCCGTTTGGCAAGGCAATGATAATAACCCATTGGGTAATGATGTAAAAAGTGGCAGTAAAACGCTGGAGGACACCGCAACGACGGGACGCTTTGGTTTGAGCTATGCTATAAGTCCTAATTGGCGGGTATATGCGCTACAATCACGCGGTCATAAGTTCGGTGGGTTTGCCGATTATGACAATAACATGGCTTATGGTAACCCCCTTGCATATTACAAGCCGACGACAATTGATGCCTCTGAGATTGGTACAAAATATCGCAGTGCAGACAATCGCTTAAATTTGGGGTTGGCACTTTATCGTAACAAAATGAAAGACGACCATATGAGCGTAACAGCCTCACCTCCTGAATATAAAAGTGAAACGTTCAACGTTGATAGCCGTAGTCAAGGTATCGAGCTATCCGCAGATTGGCGAATGACCAATAATTGGCAGATAAAAACCCAACTTGCCTACACCGATGCAAAGGTCACTGATGCTAGCGAAGTACCACCACCCGCTAGTCCGGGGATGTTACCGCTAACGGCAGAAGATAACCACATGCCACAAGTGCCAAAATTCAGTGGCAGTATTGGTATGCAATACAACGATGATTTACTGTTTACATTGCCAGTATTTGGTAAAGCGCAGTGGTTCGCTGATGCAAAATATCGCTACGTGGGTGACCGTTATGCGCAAGCGTACAATGGTATTGAGCTTGAGAGTTATGGTTTGGTTGACGCTAGTCTAGGACTCACCAGCTACAACCACGAACTAAGCATTTGGGGTAAAAACTTAACAGATGAACGCTACGAGCATATAAAAATATATCCGATGAATGTTGGTATATTAGGAACTGATAGAAGCTATGGTCTTAAATATAGTTATTACTATTAAGACTGTCACTACTATTAAGGTAACAACAGATGAAAATATCTTCCAATCGCAAGCCTTGGGTTTTGCTTGCCAGTATTTATATCACTCAGTATATCGGGCTGGCTTTTATTTTTGCCTCTTCCGTTGCCATCATGCGTGACATGAAGATGCCATTAAATAAAATTGCTTTATTAAACTTCATTGCCTTACCGTTATTACTGAAAATACTTTACGCACCGTTTATAGACCTTATTCGACCCTCATTTATGCACAGACAGTTACAAGGGCGTTATCGCAGTTGGTTACTTATAGCGCAGTTTTTAATGATGATTTTATTGGTTATCATCGGTATGCTAGATATTGCGACACAGTTTAGTCTAATGATAGGATTAATGCTTGTTTATGCTTTGGCCGTGAGCGTGCAAGATGTTGCGGTAGATGGCCTTGCGAACAAAATCTTTAGTAAAAATGAGCGGCAACGAGCAAACAGTGTGCAGTTCTCTGGTAATCTTGTGGGTAATATTATTGGTGGTGGCCTGATACTTATGGCATATCCTTGGCTACAATGGCAAGGGTCACTGCTTGTGCTAGCGTTATTAACAAGTATCTCATGGTTACAACTGCTGCGTTATGTAGAGCCGACAATAGAGTTACCAGACAATGCTGATACCCGCACAGCCGCTACGCAGTTTGTGCAAAAGACGTCTTTAACGCGCTCGTTAGTTATCTTATTAGTCACCATGTGGCAATTTATAAGAAGTAATCTGGCATGGTTTATTTTATTAGTAATTTACCCTGTCGGATTTAGTGCCGGTTTTACCCTATTGAATCCAATACTGGTGGATGCGCACTGGACGTTTGCAGATATAGGTTTTGTGACTAAAGTATACGGTTCTGTGATTGGGGTGATTTCTGCGCTTAGTGCCAGTCTTCTTATTGACAAAATGGGCCGAGTTAAAACATTGCTCGTGTTAACGGTAGCGCAAGCTTTGGTACTGATGTTATTTTTACCTCTAAGCTATGGTTACACCAATAAGCTTATGGTATATAGTGCAGTGACCACCTACTTTTTAGTAAACCCTGCACTCATGGCGACTGTTGCCACAATTGCGATGGATAAAGCCAGCCTAAAATCTGCCAAAGCCACGTTCTTTACCTTGCAACTGGGTACTTTTTCTTTTATGGGCTTTGTTTGTGCAGGTGTAGCGATGACGGCAGCCAATACGTTTGGCTACAGCAAAGTGCTAATGGCAAGTATCTCTCTCACCTTCATCATTGTCTTATTTATGCGCGCAAAACAAACCATGTTTAATAGCTAGATCTCAGTCACTTAATCTAGGGCGTGTCTTCATTTACAATTTATGGGCTAAAAATGGCTATATTACTGCCAAACTTTGTCTAATTCGTAGTCAATATGTCTATATTAACTGCGAAATTATTCGCGTTTGACAACAATCTATCTCATTTTTATCTCTATAATCCAATTGGAGACATGCCCTAGACAGACCCTAGTCTTAATCAACCTTAAAAGTGATACACGGCAGATAATTGCAAGTACTACAGTAGTAGGCTAAGCGAGTCTTACATCGTAACTCTTTAAGGGTGGGCAACTATAGTATCGCTTCTACACATTTTCTTCTATTACGCTAGGGTCCGTTAATTGTTTAATAAACCCTAAATTCTATTCACTAGCACAGCACAGGTTACCTTATGCCAGCAACCCCCCCCTATACGCCGATAGCAGATATAGATGCCAAGTTAGACATCATCGAGCATCTTAATCAAGACCATATCGAAGAAGTACAAGCGATTGCAGCGTATTATTACCCCGATTTAGCAATTACAAATCCCCTTATTATAGATATTTATAAAGAAGGGATGCTGATATCAGCACAGGTAAATAATAAACCCCAAGAGTTGTTTGTCGATTTTAAACTTGAAGGTGATTTAGAAGAACAGGTGCTTTATTTAGCATATACTGCGATGGCGGAGCAAGGTCGCGATTTAACAGGTAATAAAAAGCATTACTTTGAGGTGATTGGTAAACAAAAATTAACGCCAAACATGACGCGGTTGACGCTACATAGTGAGACGCCGCTACCAGAAAATTATGCCGGCTATGCTTATGGAATGATACTAAAAGTACTGAATAAAACACCCCTTCAGCAGACAGTAGCAGACAAGCAGCAAATCACCTCGCTAACCACCTCCATAAAAGAACAGGTTAATAAACAAGTAAAAAAACGAGGCAATCAAGCATTCTTATGGCTGCTTAAAAAAGTATCTAGTGATAGAAGGCAAAAGATTGTAAAAACCATCAATAAAGATATTCGTCTGTACACACTACGCTCGGCTTGGAAGAGTAAAAAATCTGATTTTAATAATCAAGGTTATATGGATGTGTTCACGCATGGAAATAGTGCAGGTAGCTTATGGATTGAAACAGTAAATTTGGGCGATATTGTTTTTAGTCGTACAGAAACCGATGACAAGCACGCGCATTTACAGGAGGGGCAAACGGTGTTAATTGCTGATGAAACGGCTTATCCTGCTTTGGCGGGTATTCTGGACTTTTGGCAAAACGATATACCGCCTCATATTGTTATCTTAAGTCAACAACCGTTAGAACAAGATTACTTTGACGATAATGAATTTCCGGTAGGAGCGACTATTCATCGTATTGTCAGCCCATGTAATCAACAAGGGTTAAAAACCCTTGAGATATTAAAAGATATTGAGTCTATAGACGGGGTATGGGGCGCGTTTGAAAGCAAGGCGTGTAAAGTCGTGCGTCATTATTTACGTAATGAGCGCCAGTTAACTGGCAAGCAGAACCATATTAAAGGATATTGGAAAGCCACTACTGATTGATATGGCTAGGCGGCTAGTCCAGCCTAGCTGCCTAGCTGTATATGTTTAAACTTTCTTCGGCATACTATGGCAAGAACAAATGACGACACCGCCAATCCCACTACCATTAATAACCATATGTCTTCAACGCGCAGTCTCATTATCCAATTAAATTTAATAGAGAGGATAACGACGGGAACAATAAATAGCCAATAATTGATAAGTATCACCAATAAGGGTTTTACGAAATCTTCAAACCCCGACTTTCTAACAATCACCTAATAAAAAGCTGAATCATTAGATTTAATTAATGTCCTTATACTATAAGACCTGAAAAGAGGATAATACTAAAAAAATGATTGTTAAATTCTTAATTAGCAACTTACTGTGTAATTTACTGAACTGTTAAATCAAACCCCTTTAATAATCAATTCACCTAAAAGTTTAACAAACCTTTAGAAATAGTTAAGAGCTATTTCGATCAGCATGCGAACGGCACACTCTTTAATCTCATTAGCGTAGTTTCATGTTTTCCTAGAGCGTTGAGTCTCCGAAGATACCGGTATTGTTCACTCTCCGATAAAGTCGGGGCGGTTCACCCCAAAGGAACCAGATATTTCGCACCTCAAACCTATTAATAGACCACTTAAAACAGACTGCTATATGGAACCACTTATAACAGACTATTTTAGGTGTTTATGTTTATCAGAGCTTATCTACGAGCGTCTACCAAAGAGCAAGACGCTAAGCGTGCCAAAAGCGAACTCATAGCATTTGCCAACGATCATGGCCACAAAATTGCTGCCTTCTATGTCGAAAATGAATCAGGAGCTACCTTGGTGCGACCCAAGCTTATGCAGCTGATTGAAGATGCTCATAAGGGCGATGTTATCTTAGTTGAACAGATTGACCGATTGGCGCGTTTGAATCAAGCGGATTGGGATACTCTCAAAAGAATGCTATCAGAAAAAAAGCTATCTATCGTATCAAAAGAGCTGCCGACCTCATATATGGCACTTCAACCTGAAAGCAGCACTGAATTTATGAGCAGTGTATTACAGGCCATTAACTCTATGATGCTGGATATGCTCGCAGCTATTGCTCGAAAAGATTATGAGGATCGCCGGAACCGTCAGATGCAAGGTATTGCTCGTGCTAAGGCAGAAGGTAAGTATTCAGGACGTAGAAAGGATACGGAAAAGCGTAAGATTATTGCCAGTCTACTCGAATCAGGTCATAGCTATTCTGATATTCAAAAAATGACCAAGTGCTCACGGCATCTGATCGCTGAGGTCATTAAAGAGTCAAAATCAATATGATTTAAGGCAAGCCATAATAAGTGAACAGTAAGTATCTCTAATATTATAATTAAACATATGCCATAAAAACGAACATTAATCTATCTTTATAGTACAATAAATGTCCGGAGATTTTGGTCTAAAATTTAACTATAGGACTTTTTATGAAAAACTCAGTGGTTGGTTTCGCTGTTTTGGGGTTTGGTCTAATCAGTAGTCAGGTTGGTGCGACAGCTATATTGTATGAAAACAAATATCCTGATGAAGTACCTTATATTGACGTCTACTCTTACCCTGAGTTTGGTAAAGCAGAGAAACCCGATGCTAGGATGACACAAATTTGGGAGAGTTCGGCTGAGATCAAAAACGAAACGTACTATACAAGTCCACACACGATTATTAAAGAAAATGGCAAAGTAAAGTATGCATTAACTCGCGTTAGAGGCGCTGGTTATGCCTTTCCTAGTGAAGAATTTGACGACTGGGTTTTACTTAATTGTCAAAACCCTCGTAACTCATACATCGAAAGGGGTGACAACGAGCGTATCAGTTTAAAAGATTCCATGGCAATTGGTGGTAAGTATGGACCTGGACTTGGCGATGAGGGTTGGACTGATCATATTCCTCGTAAGGCAGTAGGTGTGCTGTTCAATACTTACTGTAAATAAGAGAGTATTGCTTTAACAAGTATTTCACACCTCAATAGGATGCTTACCAAATTGGTGGCATCCTTTTTTATTGGATTGATCCTCTCGAACCTAGGGTACATGGTAAATAGGACTAAATAAGCTGTCTAGTTACCCTCCCCCTCAGCAAAGGGTGTTTTTTGTGGGATTTAGTTTATCTAACCTTACACAAGCTGACTTATCTACTTTGCGACAGTACTTGTCGCCTTACCTCTAAAGCTAGTTTCATATTTAAAGTAATTGCTGTAAGTTAAGGGATAAAAATTTGTCCGGACCTATAATCCTTAAGGAATGATGAGCTATGCTGAGGAAACCGTACAAGTAAACTTGGAAGATTATCGTTTTAAAAAAGGCTAGGTCACTGTTTATTTTTATTAAGGTATAATTTTATATACCACGGCCACTTTTATAGATCCCTCTAAGTAGTATACCGATACTGGCCCTCATTGCTCCATCCATGGGTCAAAGTGCTGCACTTATTCAATGAAACCAAAAACAGAGCAAGAGGAAGCAATGAAAGAGATTAATGGAAAGCGGTTATTCTATCTTTATGAGGCTGTAACGATGGGTACGATCCGGGCAGCAGCAGATAAGCTCAACATTGCTCCCTCGGCCATCAGCCGGCAGATATCTTTGTTAGAGGAAGAATTAGCATGCATTCTTATTGAACGACACCGCAAAGGAGTAACACTGACAGAAGCTGGCAGTATTCTCTTACAGTTTTATCGGGAATCACTCTCCGCTGAAGAGACTTGTGTTTCCAAATTACAAGCATTGTTGGGACTACATCGGGGGCATATAAAGTTAGCGGTGGGTGATGGTTTTGTTGGCGACTTAATGTTGGGTCCATTACCTGAGTTTTCCCGTCTATATCCAGCGCTAACACTTTCAATCAGTACTGGTGGATCAAACGAAGTAATTCGTCAGGTTGAAGAAGATGAAGCGCACATCGGGCTATTGTTCCATCCCAGCAGTCATCCGCGCATCCGCTCACAAGTTATCAGTTGTCAACCAATTTGTATTGTTATTTCGCCCGACCACCCGTTAGCCAATCGAAAAAATCCGGTACAGTTGAAAGAACTTCTAGAATATCCAGTGGGACTGGCTGAAAGTCATTTTGGCGTACGTCAGTTATTAGCGATGGCAGAATTTCAACAAAAGATTCGATTTAATCCCACCCTAACCACTAACTCAGTCGCTGTATTAAAGAATTTTGCCCGCTCAAATATGGGGTTTACCTTTCTACCGTATTTTGTAGTGTCCAAAGAAGTGAAAGACGGACATTTGATCACAATTCCTATAGATAATACGCTGCTGGCAAGCGATGAAGCTCACGTTGTCACTCGGTTGGGTCGTCATCTACCCCAAGGCCCGCATGAATTACTACAGCATCTGAAGTCGTGGATGAAAGATTTGTAAGCGGGCTGCACACCAGCAACATCGAGTTGCTGGGTGCTGTTTTGAAATAGCTATTAACATCGAACTGAACGGCTTAGCGCCTTTTACAGCATAGCCTGGGCTATCATGGCAGAACCCAAGAAAGTGCCCGTGAAAGTAAGCAGCGCAACCACTACGATTTTAAATCCAGATTTTTTAAACAAAGTCACCTCCATCTGAGAGATTGCAAACCCTGCATAGGCAAGCACAGGCGTAATGAGTTGTAATACGCCAAGCTTTTCTGTTTCTACTAAGACATATTCGCTCATTGGAAACTGTGGCAAAGATATCAGAATGGCCACAATTGATATCCAAGCAATAGCGGGGACATTAACAGGAATAATTTCCTTTAATAAAACGCCAGCGATACAACACGCGAATAGGATTAACATGGCAGGTAGCGCAGATATTGGATCAACGCCTTGTCCCACCCAATTGCTTAGTAATAGAACGATGCAGATAACCGCTAATAGGGATAAAGACTGCCATACTGATAAAATAGATTGCTCTGGTACCTTTAAACCAAAATCTGTTTGTGCGGCAGTACTAATATCATTATTCTTCTTAAATTTGTTAATAACTTTATATAAAAACTCTGTGAATGGTAGGGCAACAAACAAACTCACGAATAGCCCTGTGGCGTAAGTTAGTAGATTAGAGGTCGCTGCAAACGCAGTAATGGTTTCCGCTTGAGCAGGTACCGTTTCTGCGAGCGCTGCTGAACAGGCGCCCATCATACTACCACTACCAATACCACAAGCCATTGCCAACGCACGAATATCCATGATATCCATAGAAGCAATAATACCCGCCATTAATGAGAAGTAAATTGCGCCAAACAAGGTACCCATTACATAGACACCCATTACGCCGATACCTTCGGCGCTTTGAAGTCCATACTTATCAGCAATGAGTGCAATATTAGGTTCACGAGCAATTGAGTGAGTGGCACCAATAGCCTCCCTCCCCATTCCAAATACCAATACCGCAACAGGTAAGGCGATAAATGCAGTCATTACATTGCCCAATTCTTGTAGTAAAAGGGCGGGACCTGCGGCTATTATTTCTTCAACTTTAGGGCCGACACCAACACCAAATTTTGCAATGAAGGGCATGATACTTAAAAGGACGGCGTAGCTTGCAAATTTTGCTCGATCCTTGGAAATTACCGCTTTCATTGAAGGTATAACGTTGGGGTTCAATAGTAGTGTAAATATGAATGCGTATAGCAAAGGCAGTAAGACTAGTGTGCCAATACCAATAGGTATCTTAATGATCCCTATCCATTCTGCAAGTAGCGATGTGATAATCACTAGCAAATGTAGTTTCCAATCAAATAAGTGCTTCGTCATCGTACTTGACAATACAGTGGTATTATTCATAGCAATTCCTTTTGCATTTCATGATTCCTACGTTTTTTGATTATTTGGTTTATGCAGATATTTTTGGTAGTTGGGACTCAACTAAAGAAACCCATACCTTGATACCTGTCTCAATGGCATCGTCATTAAAGTCATAGGCCGCATTGTGTAGGGGCTTGGAAGGATTACTCCCATCAACACCTAACCAAAAATAAGCGCCCTTGACGACTTGACTCATGAATGAAAAATCCTCAGAAGCCATTGACGGCTCCACATCAGTGTTTACCTTATCAGCACCCAATACACTAGTAGCAGCCTCTTTGATTTCAAGATAGGCTTGACTGTCATTAGTGGTGACTGGATAGCGAATATGGTAATCCATCTCGCCTGTGACACCATACAAAGGAGGTAGTGTTGTCACCATTTCTGTCACCATATCCTGCATGGACTGTCGTACGTCCATATCAAAGCTACGAACGGTTCCTTTTAGAATGGCGTAATCAGGGATGACATTGGTCGTATCACCACTATTCATCTGCGTGACGCTAATAACACCTGATTTGAGAGGAGATATTCGACGAGAGATAATAGACTGAATATTAGTAATCAATGCCGCGCCTGCTGCTATAGGATCAGCCCCTAAATGTGGCATGGCTGCGTGAGTGGCTTTACCAGTCAAAGTAATCTCAAAGGTATCAAAAGACGCCATCATAGGGCCGCTATTGACTGCAATCTCTCCCACAGGTAGGCCTGGCCAGTTATGTAACCCGTAGACGGCGTCCATAGGGAACTTATCAAACAGTCCATCGTCTATCATTGCCTTTGCACCGCCCAAGACCTCTTCAGCAGGTTGAAATATAAAATAAATGGTGCCGTTAAAGTCTTTATGTTGGCTAAGATGCTTTGCCGTACCTAGCAGCACTGACGTGTGACCATCATGACCACAGGCATGCATACAGTTCTCGTGAGTGGATTTATAATCAATATCGTTTTGCTCTTTTATTGGTAGCGCATCAATATCAGCTCGTATTCCAATAGCGGGGCCTGAGCCGTTCTTTAGGATACCGACAACCCCTGTACCACCCAATCCTTGATGCACCTCAACCCCAAAGGCTTTTAACTTATCAACAATAAATGATGAGGTCTTAAATTCTTTAAAACCAAGCTCTGGTTGACTATGAATCTGCTGACGCCACTGCTTTACTTCACCTATTAGGGTTTCATTAATTAACATTTATTTTCTTCCTTTTATACAGTCACTCCAAAATGGATCGGGAGATATAGTCAATCCTCTGTAAACTGGATACAGTGTCAGTCTCGCTTAGTCTACTATTTGTAGCACTTTCACTTGGCTTCCTTGTATCCAAATTATATTGAATCGACTATAGCTTGCTTACTTCAAGATTTATCTCTATTTGCCTTGATTCTGAGCAAGTAGTATTCAGTAACTCTTCAATTAATAAAGTGATTTTTTGCTTAGTATCATCGTTCACAATTATGTCCTCTACTATAACCAAATGTACTATTGGATTGAATAACCAAATTGAATAGCAGAATCTTTTGCTGTTTCGATCCAGACACTTTTAGTCTGTGTATATTCGAGTAAACCTTCGTAGCCACTAGATCGTCCATAGCCGCTCTCACCAAAGCCACCAAACGGCGACATTACATTGATTGCCTTATAACTGTTCACCCAGAACGTGCCCGCATTTACTTGAGCGGCCATCCGATGAGCACGGCCTACATCAGCTGTCCAAACCGCACCCGCTAAACCAAACCGACTGTCGTTTGCTAACGCTACCGCTTCTTCTTCTTCTTCAAATGAAATGACTGAAACAACAGGTCCAAAAATCTCTTCCTGTGCAACTCGCATATTATTTTTCACGTTGGCCAATACGGTTGGCTGATAAAAATAACCATTTTCACCACCACAAATAGCACCTGGCTTTCCGCCTGCGGCAACAATCGCACCTTCAGCAATACCGTCGGATACTAATGAGTGTACGTGGTTGAACTGTTTTTGATTATTGATCGGTCCCACCATCGTGCCTTCATGCCATGGCAAGCCTACGGGCAACCTACTGGCTGCTGAAGCAACCCGATCCACGACTTCTTGATAGACATTCCGATGCACCAATAATCGAGCACCCGATACACAGCTTTGTCCAGCAGCAGCAAACACCGCGGCTTGCGCGCCCACTACTGCACGATCAAGATCGGCATCTGGAAAAATAATATTTGCTGACTTGCCACCCAGCTCCAATACGCAAGGGATGACACGTTGCGCAGATGCCGAAGCAATGAGCGCGCCAGTCTTCGGTGAGCCCACAAAAATCACTTTTTTGGTTGCCGGATTAGCAATCGCGGCAGTACCTGTGGTGTGTCCCAGCCCATTAATGACATTTACCAAACCACGCGGGATACCTGCTTGCTCAAGAATTTTAGCGAGCACTGTTGAGCTTAGTGGGGTTAATTCAGATGGCTTTAGTAGTACGGCATTTCCTGCACAAATGGCCGGTGCGATTTGCCAGCCTCCGGTAAATATAGGTGCGTTCCAAGGGGTGATTTGAGTCACTACGCCATAAGGTTCATGACGGGTATAGTTCAAGTGAGTGGTTGGTACGGGAATAACCTGTCCCATGATTTTGTCACACCAGCCAGCATAATATTCAAACATCTCTGCAACTTTTGCCACCTCAACTTGGCAATCCCGAATAGGCTTACCTGCAGAGATACACTCTAGGCGCGCCAAAGGTTCTGCGGCTTCTCGTATTTTCATGCCGCATTTCCACATTAACTGACCTCTTGCACTGGCAGTCATTGACCACCATAGTTTTTGAGCATTAATGGCAGCAGCGGCCGCATCAGCAACAATATCTTTCCCTGCATCACGATAGATTAGAAATGTCTGGCCAGTCGCGGGATTAATCAGTTCAATATCATCTCCCTTACCTGTCACCATCTCTCCATCAATCCAACTGCCAAATTCAGAAGTACCCAGTAGCTCATTAAGCAATAGTTCAACTTGCTGCTCACCATTTCCTTCTACTATAAAACTCATGATCTATTCTCCCAAGCCAGTATTTTTGATAATGCAGTTAAAATCATCCTGATCAGGTATGTTTTCTTCGCTCTGCGCCCAAATCTCGGCTACCTGTTCAGCCAAAGGTAATTCTAATCCCATCTCACCTATCATATTCTTTGCCAGACGCACATCTTTGCGCATCAGCTGCATCGTAAAACCGGAATCAAAACTTTGATTGAGAATCCAACGAGGGAAGTTAACCTCACTGATTGCGCTACGACCTGAACCAGCGTTCAAACCAGCAATAAGATCTTCAGGATCGAGGCCTGCCTTGGTGCCCAAAGCGACTGCTTCGGCAGTGGTCACTAGATGTGCGGCACACAGTAAATTATTGATCAGTTTAGCCGCATGTCCGTTACCAGACTTCCCCATGTAGACCACCTTTGAGCTTAAGGCGTCTAGATACCACTTGGCACGTTCAAGGGAACTCCGTTCACCACCAACAACCATCACCATAGTGCCTGCTTCAGCACCTGCCGGACCGCCACTGACAGGACAATCCAATAACTGATGGCCTAACTGATCCAGCTCTGTCGAGAGTGACCGCGTTACCTCTGGTTCTGAAGTAGAAGTATCAATAATCAGGGTATTAGGCTGAGCGTGGTTGATAATGCCACCTTTGTTTCTAATCACTGCTTGTACATGCTTTGCCATTGGCAAAGATAGAATGATGACACTAGATTCAGCACATAGCGCTTTGATATCTGCAACGATACTGACGCCAACTTCCTTGGCAGCTTGGCGTTGGGCTTCTCCTATGTCCGTGCCGAACACATTGAACCCCTCGCGAAGCAAAGATTGAGCCATACCATTACCCATACGGCCTAACCCGACGATACCTATAGTTCCTTTAACCATGTCTATTCCTTTAGCCTTGTATTTTCTGTCACTTTTATTATGACTAATAAATGATTAAGAAGAAGTACAACAAATAACCTTTTTTGTTCTAAAAAAGGCAACACTAACGTCAGCAACGAGACAGTTTTCTCTTCACTTCATTTTGTTATTTATAGAAATTGATTGAACATTGCTAAAATAGCGATAGCAGGTCTATAGCAGACAGAATGAATTAATGACTTGCTCTTAGTAGCGCTGTCCTTAAGATCTTGGTAGGCGGGTTTGCTGTGTGGATGAGATTGAATGAATACTGAGAACGCATACAAAGTACAAATAGTTACCAGCTCAGTTGCCTTAGTTAGCCAATCAAGGTAATGACACATCTCGAATAGTATAGAGGTACGGCGGGATGATGAAGAATCTTAAAGGTGGGACGAAGCCCTTGGTTGCGGTTGTATTCAGGGAGATGTTGTGGATCGTCCATATGGTAAGTATTTTTTCCAGCGTATTCCTCTCACAAAGCTTATTGGGGTAAACGATAGTTGTGACAATTTTGGAAAATAATCTAAGTCGACAAAAACTAACGTTCGAGACTCATGACTTATTGGTCGATTTTCATAAAGATAGTTGGCGTTATAACTTGTTTGCCAAAGCTGTTTGGGATTCAAAGGATCATCCTTATCCATCGATATATATTCACTTAAATGCAAGATAAACCTGAATTCTTTAATGAAATTTGAGCTTCAATATAGTGGAGAGTTGGTTTTTGAGCATAATTAAGTACTTTTATTCATATTATATTTCGATAGAGGGGCAATATCTCATAGCTCATACTACGTCCTGAAGCCTCAGATTATTTTTGCATCATCCCCTTCTCTATCAAATCATTAAATCTTGTAGTAACCAATCCTCTCATCACTGTAGAAAACAGGCTAGACCATAGTCTATTCTTTGGTTCTCAAACTATAGATATCTAATACTATCACCGACTAAATAGTCTCCATTGCTGTATCAATGTCAAAAGTAGCAGCTAGTCCTCCTGTTACCTTTCTCTGAATATCAAGCAAGAGAAGGCTCTACTTACTTATCATTCAGGGATTCACTTTCAATAATTTTGGGCTAATCTGATAATAGAGTGGAGGTAAAAATACTATAAAAATACAGTGCCCAAATACGAGTTAAATATTAATTTACATCAATCTCATACCGATATATAATTACCAACATAGGATGTATTCCTTTATCTACGGTTTATGTAGAATTAAATAATTTGAAATAAGCTGGTTGACCTACCTTGACATGGTAGAGGTCAGCAGTTCGAGTCTGCTTATGCCTACCAAATATTTAGAAAGCCCCAATCGTGAGATTGGGGCTTTTTTTGTCTGTAAAATATTGGCTCTCCACCCAATAAAAAGATCACCATGAATAGTATTAGATTTTGCAGTAGCGTCATGACGGAACCGCCCTTGACCCATGTAAGCAATCCAACGCCTCACCATTCTCCAGTTGCGCGGTGGAATATTAAATAAATACTTACTGAGTAATGATTATAAGTCCATCACAGCGGTAGCGCCAATACCGATTAATCTTATAAAAACGACGTTATCCATGATGACTCTCTTACTGGTTTCAGTATCAATATAATGATTGCATACAATTTTAAGTCCAGAGGGCATTATGGATATTTCGCAGGGTGCTAAACAGTCTGGTGTTCCTGCTTCAACGTTACGATTTTATGAGAAAAAATACCTAATTCGCTCTGTTGGTCGGCACGGTATCCGCCGAGTTTTCAGCAAAGATATATTAGAGTGTATGTCCTTGATTGCTTTACGACGTGTTGCAGGGTTTTCATTGGATGAGATTACTGGGATATTAGGGTTTGGAAAAACCCTAGATGTTGATCGAGATTTGTTGCTGAACAAAGCCTCTGAACTGGATGAAACGATTCAAAAATTAAGCGCTATGCGTGATGGGCTGCAACTTGCGGCAACTTACACAGCGCCTAGCCACTTGGAGTGTCCGAGGTTTTGACGTCTAATGAATCTAGCAGCCACTGGCGCTATTAAAGGTAACACCTTGCATAAATAAGCAATAGAGCCGATTCTATTAGGTGATTAGATCACTCAAATAATATTGGACTGCTTAACAAATACACTGCGCTTATCCAAAAAACCTAGATTACTAGTATCACTTGCCTACGTTCTCTCTATTCAATTGTGCCAAACGTATAGAGTAGCATTCGTAAATAAAGACAAACCTACTCTAAAGCCTATCCCCTCATATAACGTTTGCTCTTAGCAGCTGTCGTTAAAGCTAAACTAGCTATTTTTTATTCAAGTTATCACTCAAAGTTGGTTTTAAACTTCCAAAATATAACATCTTCAACCATGTGAAATCCTAAACTCTGGTGCTGAATTCCTGCAAACTGTCATTAGTCCAGACGATCTATTATTGATTTATTACCTACCGTTCTTATTTCTTCAGAGACTGGCTTACAAAGTGCTCTATATTTCAGACGTGTCAATTCATTGACCAGAGATCTATAAGGCTTTTTATGATTGATATTCTAATCAACCATAGTTCTTAACACATTCATTTTTCTAACTTTCGACATACTCATTATTATCTCAGTACTAACACATTCATTGAATGACTGTGACATTTATCACTCACAAAGAAAGTCAAATATTGAAGTTACCTCGTGTAAGCGTAGCTAATATGCACACCTTACTGAAATATAAAGTTTGTATATCTTTATGTTATATTATAACATAACGAAAATATTTACTCTTATCGTTATTTATCCCTATATAACTTCTTATTTTGGTAATCTCATGTCTCCAATTTTTCATATCAACAGATTAAGAGAACCTGATTATACTTCTGTGTCTTCAGTTAATTTTAGTATTCGCCGGGTAACGACTGTATTCTCAGTAACGACAGCTTTAGGTATGGCAAGTTTGTCGGTCAATGCGACGGATACGATCGTAGATATCAAACCTATGACATCCTCATCTTTTCACCTAAACTCTCCTGATACGACCCACCCTTCGGTGACTCTAGACACCATAGTGGTGACGTCTAACCCTTTATTACCACAAGCGAATGAAATGGCAACCGCAACCAGTATTGTTACTGGCGATGCGCTCACTACTCAGACAAGCAGTACGCTTGGTGATGCATTAGCAAATGAAGTTGGCGTGTCTACTGATAGTTTTGGGCAAGGTGCGAGCCGCCCCATTATTCGAGGGCAAAGCGCACCGCGTGTCCAAGTCATGCAAAATGGTTTGAGCGTACAAGATGCGTCACAAATCTCACCAGACCATCAAGTAGCGGTACCTGTACTAGGTGCCAAACAAGTTGAAGTAATCAAAGGCACGTCAGCGTTGATGTATGGCGGCGGTGCTATCGGCGGTGTGGTCAATATCGTCAATGGCACTATCCCTAAAGAGAAACGACAAAAAAACATCAGCGGAAAATTGGCATTGATTGGTCAACAAGCCACAGACGGTTATTTGGGTTATGCAGAACTCAATGGCAGTATCGGTGAAAACTGGTTATGGAGTGGGTATTACCAAAAGACGGATAAAGGCAATATCCAAGTACCACATTTGGATACCGATGAGATTGCCAACAGTTGGTACACGCAAGATAACGGTAGCATCGGCTTGTCTTATGTGACTGATATGGGCTATATCGGTGCATCATATCAGCGCCTATCCTCAGAATATGGCCTGCCGTTTCATGTGCATAATGAATGCTCACCTGACAGCACACTGACTAACCAACTGAGCTGTGATACAGATCACGATCACGAACATGACCACGATCATGGTGAAGCGCCCTATGTCGATATGACGTCAAACGTCTATCAGCTCCATGCTGAGCGAAAATTACCTATGATAGGCGTCGATAGCATCAATACGAAACTCAGCTATACCGATTATCGTCACGATGAAATAGATGAAGGTGCGGTGGGCACAACTTTTGAAAACAAAGCCATTAGTGCTCAAGCTCAAGCCACACATAGCACGTATAAAACAGGCAATCTAGGTTTTATGAAAGGTGTGGTCGGTCTAGATTACACAAACAGCCGGTTTTCTGCTGTTGGGCTAGAAGGTTATTTGCCGCAAACCGATCGTACACAAGTCGGTTTATTCTTCATTGAACGACTCACGCCAGATTATTTTGGCGCAAAAATACAGAATGCTGATAAATTTGCAGGTCAATCATTATCTGCAGGTGATGCCCATGCTGGTCATAATCATGGTGAGACGACGAACGACGCTCCCCTCGATACGTCTAGTATTTTAAGAAAACAAGGCAAAAGTCCTTGGTATATTGAGTTTGGCGGTCGTCAAGATTTTCAAAATCTAATAGATAACGACAATAACATCGAAAAAACACATGCCGGAACATCTGTCAGTTTAGAAGGTGGCAAATATCTTACGCCTAATACGCAGTTGTCAGCCAGAATCAGTCATTCTGAAAGATTGCCTTCTCCACAAGAGTTATTTTCTAATGGCGCCCATCTTGCAACCAATACTTGGGAGCGTGGTAATGGGCAATTAGAGGAAGAATCTACTGATGGCGTAGAGCTCACTTTGCGTTACGACAATGGCAATCGTTTTGATAGTAGTATTTCTGTCTTTTATAACGACAGTACAAATTATATTTATGCCAAAACTCAAGACATTGCCACTGAAGGAGAGTCTGCTGGTTTCCGTTTAGTGGATTATGTCCAAAGCGATGCCAAGCATTATGGTGGTGAAATTCAATCACGCTATTATCTTAATGACAATATTAGTATTGGCAGCTTTGCCGACATTGCACTCATCACGCTAGATGATAGAAGCCTTACACGGAAATACGCACCAAGATTGGTAGCGCCCCGTATTGGTGGTGATATTACCTCTCAATTTGGTCAGTTTGACTTGGTGCTGTCTGGATATCATCGTTTTGAGCAAGATCACATTGCTGATTTTGAAACCAATACGCCGAGCTACAACATGGTTGATGCCAAGCTTGTCTATCACAGTTCGAGCGCTCATGATTACACCGCTTTTTTTCAAGTCGAAAATATTCTAAACGAGCTAGCCTATAATCATGCCTCTTATTTGGCTGAACAAGTACCAATGCCAGAGCGCTCTTTCAATGCGGGTATCACCTATAACTTCTAACAGCCTACTCTCTTTTCATTAGTCACCAGTAACTAGCAATCCGTAATCAATTGTCATAAGCCTCATAACTTATGACTGGAGTCCTTTATGAATCAAATAAATGCTTTGAGCCGTGCCATCGCGCTCGCCTTCTGTTCTTTAATCGCCGTTTCAGTACTTAGCGGATGCGGGTCATCGGATGATAGAAAAACATCTGCTATAGAATCAGATGATGACCACGACCATGGAGACGATCATGACCATGATGATGAATCTGCTGTCAGCGCTGAAATTGAACAAGGTCGTTTATTCATCACTGCAAAAGATGGCAGTCAAGCTTACATTTATAGCCTTGCTCAAGATAAAGTGATACAAACCCTACCTTTGACAGGTCAAGCCGATGCCGTACAAAGTAGTCCAGATGGTCATTACGCCGTCATCATGGATCGTACTAATAACACAGTCAATTTTTATCATAGTGGGCTTGAGATTGAAAACCATGGCGATCATGATCACCCATATGCTCGTGATACGGCAAAAATGCCATTACAGCTCAACTATACCCGTCCTGTACATTTTCAAACGTTTGGTGAGCAAGCTGGATTATTTTTTGATGGTTTGGGTGCCACAGGCAACCCCATAGAAAACCCTGTAAAAGAAGCTGGATTTGTACTTGTAACAGATACCGGTATTGCCGATGGTACACTGCCTTATCAAAAGCTTAATACCAGCATGCACGGTACAGCGGAACCTAGAGGCAATTATGTGATTGCCTCGCAGCGTTATCAGACAACTGGTAGCTCACTGGCTGATACGCTCTCTGTATTTGAACAGCATGGTGATCACTATCATATAAGCCAAACCTTTGAGACAAAATGCATGGGGTTGCATGGCAGTGGCAGCGTCACAGATTACAGTGTCTTTGCTTGTAGCGATGGCGTTTTAAGCGTCAAACAAACCGGAGACACATTCAGCGCCGAAAAAATTTCCTATCCCAGCAGCCTAACCAATATTCAATGTGATGGTACAAGCAGTAGTCCTGCTCGAATTGGCTCATTCATCACTAACCACCATCATAATTATGCCATTGGCACTGCTTGCGGTCAGCCTTACCGTGTCGATCCTGTCAGTAAAAACATGACACCGATTGTCTGGACAACAGACAGCAGTCGCCGTATTGTCAGCTATGATTTTGATGCCCATGGAGAGCATTTAATGCTACTCGATGATACCGGCAAACTATATATACTCGATGTTGCACAAAATTATAAGCAAACCGCCGTATTAAATGTTTTCCCTAATGGCATCGAAGGCAAAGCGGTTCCCTCATTTATTGTTAACCCAAACACGCAAATGGTTTATATGATGGATGACTCAAACCAGCAAATTATCGAGATTGATCCTCATGATGGTAAAATCGAGTCAAAAATAACACTGAATTTCACACCTTCTCATGTGACTTGGTTTGGTGTGAAAGCTGGGCATGATGATGAACATAGCCATTAGCGCTTAGCACCTCATCTAATAAAGCTACTTTAATGACTGCTGACAGTAATTGGCTCTTAAACATATTTATAAACGCTAGTATTCAAGATAACCCTTAATCCGACGCTTTTTAAATTCCGAAGCATCCGATTAAGGCGCTCGCTGATCTTGAATTCTTCTATAGGCATATCTTAAACAACTGGGCTAGTAGGATTTACTACATTAGTTATAGTCTGCTATAAAATCATATTATCCCAGTTTATAGTTATAAAAAAACCAATGAAACCGCTACGATATTTTCATAGCAGTTTCATTGGTTATACGGTTTTTAACGCTAAAAATTATTAGCCGAATACTTTCATACGTTCATCAATTGGCTGAAACGCTTTGTTACCTGCTGGCTGCTCAATAGCGCCGAACACCATTTGAGCATTCAATTCCCAATCATCAGCGATGTCCCAAGCATCAGCAACTCTCTGATCGATGACAGGATTATAATGCTGCAAGTTAGCACCGACATCAATGCTTGCTAATGCCGTCCAAATCACATACTGATGCATAGCATTGGTTTGATGTGCCCAGATTGGGAATTTATCCGCATATAAAGGGGCTGCTTCTTGCATGTTTCTCACGACGCCTTTGTCCTCGAAGAACAATACTGTACCCGCACCCGCTCTAAAGCCTGCGATTTTATCTTTAGTACCTTGGAACTTCTCGTCATCGCCGACGATAACCTTAAGTGTCTCTTCAGTGATGTCCCATAATTTTTTATGCTCTTCACCGAATAGCACTACGATACGCGTCGATTGTGAGTTAAAAGCGGATGGCGTATGCAAAACCGCATGCTCAACTAACTTAACGATTTCGTCATTTGATACTGGCAATTGATTACTCAATGCATAGATAGAGCGACGTTTTTCTGCCAATTGCTGTAATGTTTTTAGGTCTGACATGATTTTCTCCAGTGATTATTTATGAGTTTACGTGATTAAGAACTAAGTTATAAAGCTAAATGGTAACCAACCTTTAACCTTTAAAACCTTGAGGTAATTCAGGTGCTGGCAAACGTTTCATATCAGAGTCGACATTACCGAAACGCTCATGACCATTATTCCAGTCGATGATGGATTGCTCGATCTCTTCCTTATTATCAGCAACGAAGTTCCACCAGAGTAGGACTTGGTTATTTAATGGTTCACCGCCGATAAACATCACACGTGTACCTTTCTTAGCCGCTATTTTAATGCTTTCGTTATTAGCAACATCACTATCGTGGAAACGAAAGAGTTGATCTTGCTTACATACCTTTCCTTCAGATTCTATCTCACCCTCTGAGACTAAGATGCCGTATTCAAAGCCCGATTCTAAAGTCAGTGTAGCCTCGCCATCTTCGGTAAAGTACACGTCGATACCGACCAGCTTGGAGTATTGGATGGTAGGCGCTTCAAAGTGCTGACCTGAGGCATTGGTATAGCTACCGGTGGTCAGAATCATCTCAACACTATCTTCCGTCCACGTTGGTAGCTCAGGATAATGGTGAAAACCGCGCTCAATCTCTTGATCCGTTGGTAGTGCAATCCAGAGCTGTACCATGCTGATAGCACGCGCCGCATCCGACGAACCACCAGTGTCTGGAAACACGCTTTGTTCCGTATGACTGATGCCTTGGTTTAGACCAGTACCGGCTGTCATGACGTTGACTTGGTTTTTGGTAATGACTTGCTCGTTACCTAAGCTATCTTTATGCAGTACTTCTCCATTTAACATCCAGCTAAAAGTTTGCAGATTGGTGTGCGGATGACGACCGACTTGCATACCGGTTTCATCTTCACCAAAGTCAGCAGGACCAGCGTGATCTAAAAAGCACCACGCACCGATAGGCTGTTTTCCTTTATTGGGTAATAAACGGGCAATCGGAATACCGCCAACATCAGCCAACCTTGGCTCTAGGGTTTCAATACTCATTATTCACCTCTTATTATTGATAGTTATAGATTAGTGTTTAATACATTGTTACTTAATAAATAGGGACTTCCATTAACAATACTCTAGCGTCCTCATCAGCATCCATCGTGAAGCTCTTAGTATCGCAAACGCCAAGACCATCGCGAGTAGCTAAAGTGTTACCGTTAATCGTGACGCTACCTTCTAGTACCAATACGTAAACACCATTACTAGTATCTTTCAGGTCATAAGTTTCGGTAACGCCTTTGTCAAAATGACCCATATGAAACCAAGCGTTTTGATGAATCCAAACCCCAGCGTCGTCCGCGTTTGGCGATAGCACTTGGTTGAACTCATTAGCTTTCATATGCTCATCCATACGTACTTGCTGATAACGCGGCGTCACGCCCATTTTGTCGGGTATCACCCAAATTTGTAAAAACTTGACAGGCTCATTGGCATCGCCATTCATCTCGCTATGAGTAATACCTGTGCCCGCTGACATAACCTGAATCTCACCCGTTTCGATGATGCCTTGGTTACCGATATTATCGCCATGAGCTAACTTCCCACTTAGAGGAATACTGATAATTTCCATGTCGCGGTGTGAGTGCTTGCCGAAACCTTGACCACCAATAACAAAGTCATCATTGATGACCCGTAGCGCGCCAAAACCCATACGCTCTGGATTATGATAATTGGCAAAGCTAAAAGTATGCTTACTTTTGAGCCAGCCATGGTTAGCATCGCCACGAGAATCTGCTGCATGATAGATCGTTTTCATAAGTTATCCTTTATTTTTAATTGGCTTGTTTAAGCTATGGTCCTATTATAATTGTTGACCATATATAGATAAACAGTGCTTATTGCAAATGACTATTCTTATTTATAGAACAATAAGTGCTTAGAATTAACGTAATATAATAGTCACGCCATCATTCGCGTTACCCGTCAGTACCAATAAACAGGTGCAAAAAATATTAATGATAAAGAGAGAATAACAATGTCAAATCAGCATACAACGCATTACGATGTGATCGACAATAAAAGCCAAAATCGATTTGAGATTCATATTGATGATCAAATTGCCTTTGAAGACTATGAGTTTTTTACCACATCCACAGGTGAAGAAGGTATTGAATATAAGCACACATTTGTGCCTGATTCGCTTAGTGGTCGTGGTATTGCAGGCTACTTAGTTAAGGTTATCTTAGATTGTGCAGCCGCTAGAAAACTGCGCGTAAAGCCAACTTGTCCTTATGTGAAGTCTTACATTGATAAGCATCCAGAATACCAAGCCAATTCGGTGTTTCATGGTGCGAAAGCCTAAGACAATATGCATAAAAAAAGCCATGATAAATCATCATGGCTTTTTACGATTAATGACATTACTCAATAACGGTAGAGCTTTTATTAGCTAATATGCTGTAAGAACTCTGGATTACGCGCTAGTAGTGATAGGTACAGCACAGGAATGACAAACAAACCGACTGCCCAATAACTGAGATTGACGTACAGCACCGCGCCGAGTAGCGCGCCAATTACAAAGCTGATAACCAATGCCGCGCTATGCCCCAATTTTTTGGCATTATCAGCGCTACGGTTGGCAATATAATCTGACAAACCAATACCCAGTTGGGTCGTATTGCCCGTCATTAGCACCGTTGGACTCATATGTTTGATGACTGTTTTACTAGCCGTATTACGAATAGCAAGTGCCGTTAAGCCCAAACCACCAGTGATGGCGACGGTTATATCGCCTGCTTCAGTGAAAGGTTGAAAGGACAATCCTGCTATCATAAATGCGCTCAAAAATAGCGCTTCTGCCAAGAACAAATGACTGAGTACTAACGTTTGCTTCCGGCTTTTATCAATGTATATTTTGGTAATAACCACCGTTATTATAAAAAGTGGTACTGATGCTAGCTTGATCCACAAGCCATCTTCACCTTTAACCAAACCGCTACCAGCCAGCACTAAGTTACCCGTGACATGAGCGGTAAAAAAGCCAAATAAAGTGATGAAGCCAATAGTATCAATCGCCCCACCAACTATCGTTAATAGGATAGGCGCTTGATAGCGTTGCCAAAAGCTTGGTGGCTCATCATGTACAGGAGCAGTATTATTAGTTACCGTTTTACTCACTAGTATGTCCAGCAAAATCTACAAAATCAGTCACAAAGCGCTGTAAGAATTTCTGTGTGCGCGGGCTAACACTGCCATCTTCATTTAAGCTATCAGTTGCACGACTTAAATGAACTTCAGGATCAACCATCATTTGTGCCGAGAGCATTTGCATGCTTTTTCTGACATCAAGGCCACTATTGATACCGCCGAAACTGCCTGGCGAGGCCGTCACTACCGCAACTTTCTTATGGGTCCAAACGCTTTCTTTATAAGGACGTGAGGCGATATCTACGACATTTTTCAAGGCGGCAGGCATAGTGCGGTTATGCTCTGGCGTGACAATTAATACCGCATCAGCGCCTTTCAGCTGCTGACGCACACGCTCATAGCTATCGATAGTCGTATCATCATAATCTTGATTATAAAGCGGTAAGTCTGCGATATAGACTTCTTTTATAGACAGGCTTTCAGGCATCTGCGACACCATATATTCTGCAAATTTACGATTGATAGATTCTTTTCGCAAGCTGCCAATAATTAAGGCGATGTTTATGGATGCGCTCATAGCGGCTCCTTGATTATGATGATAAAACAATATTTTCTAAGCCATTTACTCTACTATATTCTGCGATGATTACTGTTATCAATTGAATAAGCACCTGCTCCATGAGCAAATATCATCAAGAAACCACCCGCCATCGCAATATTTTTCATAAATTGGTTCATCTGTGATTCATCTATCCAGAATTGATGGAAAAGCAGCGCTGATATGATATTGAATCCAACGAGTAAAATAGCAACGAAACGCGCTTTAAAACCAAAGAGAATAGCGAGGCCGCCGAAAAGTTCAACCGCGATGACCAGCGGCAATAACATCCCAGGTACACCCATTGATTCCATATAACCCTGAGTGGCCGCGTAGCCGGTAATTTTAGTAAAGCCTGAAAAGATAAAAATCATTGATAACAACAGGCGTCCAATTGGCGCGCTTAACGCTTGCAGGTTGTCCATGGGTTTTCTCCAGTAATAGAATGTTTTTTAAGCTTTTATTTGATTATACGACGGTGCTATTGTATTCGTTGCTTATAATTAGATAAACCGTGATAATTGCAAATGTAAGTTCTTATTTGTAGAACAATTAAGGGGTGGTTTACATGGGACAATTAGAAGATATGGCAATGTTTGTGCGTGTTGTCGAAGCAGGCAGTATTACCAAAGCCGCAGAACAACTGAACATCGCAAAATCTGCGGTAAGCCGGCGTTTAAAAGAGTTAGAAACGCGCTTGGGCAGTCAACTGATTAGCCGAACCACTCGTCAATCAAACTTAACCCAAGCCGGTGAGCAGTATTATCAAAAGGTGCACCATATACTCAGTGAAGTAGATGCACTGAATGAAGAGACGAGTGGTACTCCGACGCGTATCGAAGGGACATTAAAGATGACTGCACCATTATCCTTCGGTTTGATGCATTTAAACGATGTTATCGATGAATACGCCAATAAGCATCCTGAGCTAAAGTTTGAGCTGGATTTTTCTGATCGGCATACTGATTTGATTGAGGAAGGGTTTGAGTTAGCGATTCGTATTAGAGAGTTGCAAGATTCCAGTTATCAAGCCAAACGTCTAGCACTGATCCGCTATGCATTATGCGCCAGTCCCGCATATTTAGAGAGAATGGGTACGCCAAAGACTTTTGACGATCTGACAGAACATGAGTTTTTACAATATGGTATGAGCAAATCTAGCACGATAGAACTGATAGATGAGCAAGGTAAGAAGCATCAAGTCGCCGTAAACGGTAAAATCAAAGCCAATAATGGGGACTTTTTGCGGGAGATGGCAGTCAAAGGTCATGGCATTGCTTTTCTGCCAACTTTTATTACGTATCAAGCCTTAATCAGCGGTGAGCTTGTGCCTATGCTGCAGCAGTATCAATTGCCCACTTTAAACGCTTATGCGGTCTATCCTAAAAATCGCTTTTTATCGCAGCGCTGTCGTTATTTGATTGACTTTATTGCCGAGCGTTTTGGTGATAATCCGTACTGGGATAATTTTTGATAAGCATTTACGACTCAACACTTAACGGACAAGCTTAAATGAACACTATACCTGCTCTCAATAAGATAAGTGCCCGCGATTCCAATGAGCCATATCGGGCATCAACAACGCTTGAGTTATTATTTGATCTAGTCTATGTAATTGCTGTTTCAGCAGCCGCAAGCGGGCTACATCATCGTTTGCTTGAGCATGACTTTTTAGGGTTTTTGACCTTTATCATCGCCTTCTTTATTTTATGGAATGCTTGGACGAGCTTCACATGGTTTGCTTCCGGCTACGATCCTGACGATTGGTACTATCGTCTTTCAGTATTGCTGCAAATGTTTGGCTCATTAATGATTGCCGCCAATATCAATCAGTTTTTTGAACAAGGGCTAACATGGATAGGAGTCACTGGTTACGGGATCATGCGATTGGCCAGCTGTAGCCAGTGGTGGCGTGTTTATCAGCAAGTTGAAGGTCACAAACGGGTGGCTGGTCGCAGTATTATTGGCTTACTAACGCTACAAAGTGTTTGGATACTTTGGTTGTTTCTACCTGCTTCGATACAAACGCCTGCGTTATTTTTATTTATAGCCGCTGAATTACTGATGCCAATATGGGCGCGTGCCGCACAGAACATCAATTGGCATCCTCATCACATGGCTGAACGTTATGGCCTGTTGACCATTATTGTTTTAGGCGAAGGCGTGCTAGGAGTTAGTAATAGCATTCGAACCTTTTTAGTCAATTCCGAGTCTGCTGCTAGCGCCATTATATTATTAGGTTCAAGCCTTGTTGCATTGGTTTTTGCCTTATGGTGGCTCTACTTCACTATCCCGTTTGGTACTATTTTGGACAATGAGCGTCGCCGTTATGATTTATTCTTATTTGGCTATGGGCACTTTTTTGTTTTCGCTACGCTTGCAGCGTTAGGCAGCGCGCTTAATTTAGTGACCGATGCTTGGGCAAATACTCTAAATAGTACGGTCACTCAGCCTTATGCTATGGGATTATTGATGATCATGCTATTTGGCTTTTTAGTAACCCTAACCTTACTTCGAGCCTTAATGTGCCGCAAATCAAGTCACAATATGACGGCTCTTATTCTTGCCACCTTTATTATTTTGCTGAGCTATATCACAGTAGCGCAAGGGCTATCGATTACTTATGGTATTTGGCTAAGCCTGCTCGCGCCTATAATAATGACGTGGTACTTTCATCAAGATAACAAGCAATGGCAAGCAATGGCAAGCCTAAGCTCTAATTTAATATTGCACGATAACAATGACTTGCAGAAAAACTCTAGTTTGCATTATCATAATTTTTTTTAATTATTTGACTTCCAACCTAATATTTATCTATAAGGATTATTATGAAAAACTAATGGCTGCGGCTCCTATTGTGCTACTAACGCACCTATGACTAGCACTGATCAAACAACTATTATGTCCTGTCAGGATAATGGTCAAATTGCCAATCTAAATGTGACGTTGCCTAAAGTGGGTATAAATAATAAAAAACTCACCTTGAATCAAGCAGTTTCAGCTTCTGGTGCTCGTTATGTTAATAGCCCTGACCCTTAGATGAGCTATGATTGGCATACCAAAGCAAACTATGGTGTCATGAACGTAAACATGGCAAACGGTCAGACATATAGTGTCAACTGTAAAATATAAGTATTGATATTAGTGCTATAGTCAGTCCACAATAAAATTAGTACAGCCCATATCATGAAACAGTTTAGACAGATCGTTCTCCATCCAGCTTTGGCGTAGAAACTTTGCTTGTGCCCATTTTTTCTCGATGGGATTTAAATCAGGGCTGTAAGGTGGCAACCATAGAATACGATGGCCATTTCTGTTTAGTAGCTTTTGAATGCATTTGCTTTTATGAAATCTAGCATTATCCATAATAATCACGCATTTAGTCTTAAGGCTTGGGATAAGCGTGTGTTTGCACCAGTGATAAAATATATTGCTATTGATATTCTGCTCAAAGTAATCAAGCGCAAACAGCATTTTTTCATAGAGCGTACCAATAATATTAGTACGCTTTCTTGCTTGCCAGTTATAGCGATCAATACAAGTTTTACCAATAGGTGCATATCCGTAAGGTCTTATGCTTACAGCCTCAAAGCCACTTTAATCCATATGAATAATGGGGAAGCCTTACTGCGTAAAGCTATCAAGCTTATTCTGATATATCGCACTTTTTATTGGACAAGTTTTTGGATGCTCTAAGGTCTTTTTTTGACTGATTCCAAGACGCTTTAAAGCAGTGTGCATACCTGTCTTACTACCGTTAAAGCGCCTAGCCCGTTCATACAGATAATCATCAGGATATTATTCAACGTCTTTTAAAGAGTGCTTCATTCGGTATTTTAGTTGGTGGTTTATCCCTAGTTTTTTTGAGAGCCAACTTCTGTGCCAGCTACGAATGGTGATGGTACTCAGGTGATAGCCGCTTCTCTTATCGTCATGCTTTTTTTAATGCTATGCATTACTTGCTTGCGAAATTCGATTCAGTAATACATCGTTCCTCTAATTAAATAAAGTTGTTATAAAGACTGTATCAGTTTTACATATTATTAATTGCATAATCCCTTTTCAAATAATCTGAATGAGTTGACCACTACTTTGATAGACCGCTAAATAATATTAATCTCATAACTGAATTTTTCTGCCAGTCCATATGATTCTCTATATTCGATAGGATCGCCTTCTAGATTCTTCGCAATGCGGCATACCTTAACTAAGTTTTCTTGCTTATTGTTGCCCAGATAATCATCACTGTGATCGGTTATAAAATACAGCGTCTCTACGGCAGACGACACAAACTGGCCACACTTTGTATAGTAAAACGGATAGAGAAGATTCTCGAAATCTTCAGGATTTAAGGTTGCAAAAGCTTGGAAGCGACTCTTAGGTAACCAAATCTTTTCACTTAACAATACTCTGTCTTCAACCATACGCGTACGTTCTATATAAATAAGCGCTTTGTTTTTACCTATATTTAGTTTTTTATTAATGTCATCAATACCGTCTATAACCATGATTTTTTTAATTATGCCCGTCGGTGTGACATAGCGAGCATCTTTATCACGAAACTTAAAAAACCTTAATAATGAGCTTGCAAAATCTGGACGTTTTAAGAAGGTGCCTCTGCCTTGCTGCTTTATTAACACCCCATCTTCTACCAATTTTTCGACCGCTTTTCGGACAGTTCCTACAGATACTTCATACTTATCTGCAAACTCCTGCTCCGTTGGTAAGGGTGTATTTTCATCCCACTTACTCTCTGTCAGTAACGTCTGTATATGCCATCGCACTTGTTCATAACGTAGCATTTTAAACTCTTTGAAATTATTTAGCATTTTTTTCACCACAGTGGAAAGGTTTTTATTAATTGGCTCAATCTTGTCAAGCGCCGTTATTGTTCTACAAGGAAGTATATGTCTGGTCATACTACCTTAAGCCTTAAGTAAATTTTATATGTAACGCTGCAACTGACCTATAAATTGGTGATCAATTTCATCTAGTTAGTGTGACCTTTTTTGCTATCATTCTACTCAACTAAATGCGCTTTTAAGACTTATGAGATTGTCTAGTCTAAAAAGCTATTTTCGATATTATTGTAATGCTCTTTACTCTGTAAAAACTGTTATGGTTTTTTATAGAATTCATACAGTTAAGGTCAAGGAGTAGTCGTGACTCTTTATATTCTAGCCGCCATCGTGATATGTATCATTTTGGGCTATACCACTAAGATTAATATTGGTCTATTTGCTATTGCATTTTCATATCTGATCGGTTGTTTCGGTATGGGAATGAAGGCACATGAAATTGTTGAGCTATGGCCTCTCAAAATTTTCTTTGTTATTTTTGCGGTGACTCTTTTCTATAACTTTCCCCTAGCTAACGGTGCTTTAGAGAAGCTATCCAATCATTTAATCTATAAGTGCCGTCACTTTCCCGAATTCCTACCTTTAGTCATTTTCCTTGTGGCCACGATTATTGCGGGCTTAGGGGCTGGTTATTATACGGTCTTAGCGACGATGGCACCGATGATCCTGCTGTTGTCTAAACGCACTAACTTGAATCTTGTCATTGCTACTTTATCGGTGAACTATGGTGCCTTAGCGGGTGCTAACTTTATCACCTCACAAAGCGGTGTTATTTTTAGAGAGCTGATGCGCGGCGCAGGCGTCGCAAATGATAATACCTTTACTTATGTGTTAGGGATATTCGCTGTCACTTTTATAATGCCTATGATTGTATTGGGTGCTTATAGCTTTATCAATGCCAAAAATAGCAAAATAGCGATTCAGACGACCATACCAGAATCCTTTGACAGTAAGCAAAAACAGTCTCTTGTGCTGATTTTTATTATGATGGCTATTGTACTTATCGTGCCCATTTTAAATCTACTCATGCCACAAGTATCAGCAATTCAATTTTTGAACGCTCGGATTGACATTGGTTTTATCGCCATATTTTTTGCTTTAGTGAGCTTATTTTTAAAATTAGGCGATGAAAAAGCAGTGATTGCTTTAATACCTTGGAATACCCTCATTATGATTTGTGGTGTTGGTATGTTGATCAGCCTCGGAGTAGAAATAGGCGTTATTTACGAGCTGACAGAATGGCTAAGTACCAATGTGCCTATCTGGATGATACCGATTTTAGTCTTCGTTATTAGCGCCATTATGTCAATATTTGCTAGTACCCTCGGGGTAGTCGCCCCTACTTTATTCCCTATGGTACTGCCCCTAGCTGTTGCTTCTGGACTAAGCCCTTTATTACTATTTACTTGTATTGTTGTGGGCGCACAAAGCTCATCACTGTCTCCTTTCTCATCAGGAGGTAGTTTAATGTTAGGCGCTTCTCAAGTCGTTATAAACAAAGATAAGCTTTTTAATGCGCTATTATTCAAGGCAGTACCCTTAGATATTGGTATTGGAATACTCGCAATTTTACTTATCCAGCTAATATTTTAACTTCTCATAGGCAAAATATAGTGTGATTTTTTAATATTTTTACACCTGCTTGCTATATTTTGATCCCAATATATCTATTTTTCTCACTAAATTCATAACTTCTCAAATCGTTGTCATAGTCTCGTAATGGTACTGATATCAATATGGTTTTCAGAAAGTCTCAATAATCTCCGCCATCACTAAATCTTTCTATCTATCTGTTTTAGTTAAATTAAATATTTTCTTTCAAAGGTATTCATATCATTTATTCATCCTACATATTGCTATAACAGGAGACCCTATGCCGCCTTCAATTTGATATATTACTATAAAATTCATATATACATACATATGTTTCTTGTTATTTTTAAAATATTCTGTTACTTTTGGCAAGTGATAAATATCTACTGTTACGAAGTTTAGTCATCCCGTTAATCGAGTCTTCACTTCACCTGTAATAACTTTATATTTTAGCCAAAATTCTACTGAATTTTTACTGTAAAAATACACACAAGGAGTGTCGTGTGAAAAAACTATCCTATCTGGCTATTGGCCTGTCTATTCTATCTTTGACCGCTTGTAATAATGCAAACGAAACTGCCAGTACAGATGCGACTGCCGCAGATGCCTCAAGTGAGCTCACTGCCCCTTCACGTCCAGAATGTATTGCGCCTGCCAAACCAGGTGGCGGCTTTGACTTGACTTGTAAACTTGCACAGGCGGGGCTAAGAGATACTGGAATCTTAGAGGATCCAATGCGTGTTACTTATATGCCAGGCGGCGTAGGTGCCGTTGCTTATAACAAGATTGTTGCTAATGATCGCGATAACGGTGACGCTATTATTGCTTTCTCTACTGGCTCTATCCTTAATCTATCGCAAGGTAAATTCGGTAAATTTACTGAAAAAGATGTGAAGTGGTTGGCGGGCGTTGGTACAGATTACGGCGCTATCGCGGTAAATGCTGAATCACCAATCAAAGATCTAGCAGGACTGGTAGCTGAACTAAAATCAAATCCAAAAGCTATCAGTTTTGGTGCTGGTGGTAGTGTTGGTGGTCAAGATTGGATGCAAACAGCCATTTTAGCTAAAGCAGTTGGCGTCAACCCTAGCGATATGACTTATGTCGCCATGGAAGGTGGTGGTGAGGCAATTACAGCGGTTATGGGCAATCATATTACCGTTGTGAGTGCAGGTATTGCTGAGATTATGCCTCAAGCCAATGCTGGTAAATTACGTGTATTAGCCGTATTTTCAGATGACAGGTTGGGCGGTACTATGGCTGATATCCCGACTGCCAAAGAGCAAGGCTATGATGTAACGTGGCCGGTTGTTCGTGGTTATTACATGGGGCCAGATGTGAGTCCTAGCGCTTACAACTGGTGGAAAGAGGCTTTCGATAAAATGCTTGCTGATCCGAAATTCGCTGAAATACGTGAGCAGCAAGAATTGCTACCATTCTCTATGACCGGAGACGAGCTACAAGCATACGTGTATAAGCGTACTGGTGAATTACGTGAATTGTCTGCTGAGTACGGTCTTGTTGACGCAGCACCAACCAAATAGTTACGTTGAGATTTAATAACCTTTAGCAATTGAATATCAAATATTTTGGTATTTCTCAAAGGGCTGGCAGGATATCTATCTGTCAGCCTTTTGCCCCAAAATTCAAGGAATGCTCCTTATGACAATGGAACGTTTGTTTTCCGGGCTGATGGCACTGGTCAGTATATTCTTAATATACTTAGCCATTGGTTATGTTGCCCCTATTGCTTATGACCCAATTGGTCCTCGTCCTTACCCTATTTTAATCTTTTCCCTGCTTGCCTTTGGCTGCTTAGTCGTTGCTTTTCGTCCCGCCAGTTTTACTAAAGCGATTGAATTGGGTTTAAATAAAACGATCATCCGTAATCTTATTTTATGTGCGCTTGCCTTATTGGTCTATGGTCTCATTTTTGAAGTATTGGGCTTTATTCTTGCCACTATTCTGATGTCTTTCGCCGTAGGTTTACTGTTTGCAGGTAATCCTCTCAAGAGTTTTATCTTTTCAGTGTTAATCAGTATTGGCTTATATGTCTTATTTGACCTATTTTTAGATGTCAAATTACCACTCGGATTGTTGTCAGGGATAATAGGATAGCCAATATGGATACTTTTGATTTTTTGATGCATGGCTTTGCTGTTGCATCTACCCCAAAAAACTTACTTCTTGCACTCATCGGAGCTTTTTTAGGTACGATTGTGGGTATGTTGCCGGGTCTCGGTCCTATTAACGGTGTAGCGATATTACTGCCTTTTGCTTTTGCCCTTGGTTTGCCGCCTGAGAGTGCGCTCATTTTGCTAGCAGCCGTTTATCTTGGTTGTGAATATGGTGGTCGTATTTCTGCCATTCTCATTAACGTACCCGGTGATGCCGGCGCCATTATGACGACTTTGGATGGCTATCCATTGGCAAAACAAGGCAAGGCTGGTATTGCACTGTCTTTATCTGCTGTCAGCTCTTTCGTCGGTGCCACTATCGCGACAATCGGCGTGGTGCTATTTGCGCCATTATTAGCCAAATGGGCAATCTCATTTGGACCTGCTGAATATTTTGTACTGATGGTATTTGCTATCACGTGTTTAAGTGGTTTGGTAGGTGATCAGCCAGTTAAAACGGGTATTGCCGCGTTGATTGGTCTTGGTCTAGCAACTGTTGGGGTTGATGCTGTTACTGGTATTTACCGCTTTACCTTTGATTCGGTTAATCTGTCTGATGGCATTCAATTTACTACCATTGTGATTGGTTTCTTTAGTGTGAGTGAAATTCTAATCTTGCTCGAAAAAACCACGACGGGACACAAGGTTATTGAACAAGGTAAGCGCAGTCTATTAAATTTTAAAGAGTTTACTTTTGCTTTTGGAGCCATGCTACGTAGTGGTCTCATGGGCTTTGTCGTTGGTATCTTACCAGGTGCAGGCGCAACGATTGCCAGTGCAATGACTTATGCTAGTGAACGTAAAATCGCTGGTGATACCGGTACTTTTGGTGATGGTGATCTTCGCGGTGTTGCATCGCCAGAAGCAGCTAATAATGCCTCAGCTTGTGGCTCATTTGTGCCAATGTTGACGCTAGGTGTGCCAGGTTCTGGTACGACAGCAGTCATGATGGGTGCGTTGACGTTATATAACATTACACCGGGTCCACAGTTATTTACTGAGCAGCCAGATATCGTATGGGGTCTGATTGCCTCATTATTTATCTGTAACGTGATTTTGCTAATCATGAACATCCCTTTGGTAGGTTTGTTCGCCAAACTGCTTGATGTACCAAACTACATCTTGATACCAGCCATTGCTGCGGTCAGTTTCGTTGGCGTATATTCTATCCATAGCACGACCTTTGACTTGGTATTTATGGTGGCACTTGGTGTCTTCGGTTACTTCTTACGTAAACTAAACTTCCCCTTATCAGCGCTTATTTTGGGCTATGTATTGGGTGAGCTCATGGAGTCTAATTTAAGACGAGCCCTATCTATCTCTCAAGGCGAGCTTAGTATCTTATGGAGCAGCCCTATCACAGTAGTGCTATGGTTGTTGGCTATTTTGATGGTATTCATGCCAGTTATACGTAGTATCTACCGTAGAAAATTTAAGCCTGCTATTTAAGTTTTAGTTACTCTGTTCTCAAAATACTCTCCGGTGGTGGTTATACTCTATGTATGACCACCATTTTTTTAGGAAATAGTTACACCCGATACTTTCAATGAACGCGTTGAAATTGCTAGAGGAATGAAAATGCTACTCTAATAAAACCTCTTATCATTTAGACAGATTTAGTTGACTACTACCACTTGATGTCACTCATGAAATAGGATTTTATAGTGCTCCTTGTTTTAGATTTACTACAATCCATCCCAAGTTGGCATTTAGTAGGCTTGTTTTTCGCTGGCATGGCCGCTTTTATTATCTCTACTATATCGGGTGGTGGCGGTGCTATGTTACTGATACCAGCCACTTCCTGGATGATAGGGACAGCGGTTGCACCACCTGTGATCAATTTGGCTACTTTGATTAGTAATACATCTCGACTATATTTATTCTGGAATGATATTGATTGGTCGTTGACCAAATACTATGTACCAAGTGCCATTGTCGGTGCGTGGTTAGCAGCATTGGTTTTTAGTCGTTTGGATGCAAACTGGATCCAGTTGTTGGTTGGCGTGTTTTTGGTATCTACTATATTCCAATATAAGTTTGGTAAGGTAAATAAAACTTTTGATATGCCAAAAGCAGGTTTTATACCTTTGGGCTTTATGATTGCTTTCATGAGCACATTAGTGGGCGGTCTCGGCCCTATACTTAACCCTTTTTATATGAATGCTGGACTAGAAAAAGAAAACCTTATTGCTACCAAAACGGCTAATTCTTTTTTTGTAGGTATGGTACAAATCGGCAGCTATTCTTTTTTTGGTATATTCACCGTCAAGCTTTGGGTATATGGCATTGTTTTAGGATTAGGTGCCGTTATTGGCAATATCATCGGCAAACGCTTTTTGGCCGGTATGAGTATTAGTCAGTTTAGAATAATGCTACTCATGCTAATGGTTATCAGTGGCATAATAATGATAATAAGAAACCTGAATGTGCTGTTTTAATAAGCCTTTCATTTTTAATAAGCCTTTCATTCGATGCTGTGACTATTTACAGCAAATTTACATAGATAATCGCAGTGAGTTTACATCGCTTATCCTTACCAATTCAGCACATGCACATGATACATTTTTTGAAACGTACTCAGCTTGGTTATCCTTGACCTATGCTGTCAATCCTGTAGAAACTAGCTTGAGAGAGTCTAACTAACCAACTGGACAGTAAAATTCAAACCCCTAGCAAGTTTGTTCACAAGGCAACCTCGTAATTTGTACTACGCCCAGAAGCATCATATTTTTCCAACATCCCCTTCTCTATAAAGTCATTGATACTTCGTAGTACTGGGTCTATAGAACACTTGGTCATCATTGCCCATTTCTTAGTACTCAGCTTGCGATAAAAATCAGTGAATAAAGTATGACCTCTGCCGTCAAATCCGTAGACTTAAACCTGAGATAATATTGATTTTAATAGGTACAAATACGATACTGGATATATTTCTAAGGTTTTGCCCTTCTCTCCCGAAATGGATATTGAATTTCCTATATAATGTGAGCCATCTCTTTGTTGATAACCCCTTTAATTTAGGCTTTTTTCTTAGTAAAAAAATGCTTCTTATCAGGTAAAACGGTGCTTTATGTTTAACGCTTCCTCAACTCGTTTAAATAAATACATCAGCGAAAGCGGTATTTGCTCTAGGCGAGACGCTGACCGCTTTGTTGAACAAGGTAATGTATACATCAATGGCAAGCGTGCTCAAGTAGGCGATCAAGTGGTTGCTGGAGATACGGTAAAAGTCAACGGGCAACTCATTGAGCCGCGAGAGGCGGATGATTTTGTTTTTATTGTCTTGAATAAACCCGTGGGTATTGTGAGCACTACAGAAGCTTCAGAAAAAGATAATATCGTTGATTTCGTTAGACATAGTACACGTATTTTTCCGATTGGACGTTTGGATAAAGACTCTCAAGGTTTAATCTTTTTGACCAGTAATGGTGATCTGGTTAATAAGGTACTTCGTGCTGGTAATAACCACGAGAAAGAATATTTGGTGACGGTGAACAAGCCGATAACAGATAGTTTTATTGAAGGTTTAGCTGGTGGCGTGCCAATGCTTGGGAAGATGACCAAGAAATGCCCAGTTACTAAGGTGGCACCCACGGTGTTTAACATCACGCTAGTGCAGGGTTTAAACCGTCAAATTCGTCGTATGTGTGAGCATTTTGGCTATGAAGTGGTGAAGCTTGAGCGTACACGGATTATGAATGTCAGTCTTAAAGGTACTCCCGTTGGAGATTGGCGAGATTTAACCGAAAAAGAGTTGTCTGTTTTACTTAAGTCCATAGAAAGTTCTTCTTCAGATGCCAGTAATCCGGGCAAGAAATCTCGTAATGCGCCACGAAAAAATGCTCGTACTGATGATTCATCAAAGACAAAAACGTCTTCGAAATCAGCGGGGGCAGCAAAGGGCAACAAGAAACACGCCAAGGATGATGCTAGAAAACCAATGGGTTCTAAAGGTAAAGATAGACGTCCTTTTGGTAATGGCAAGAAGGCTGTGGGCAATGGCAAACCTGCTGCAAATGGTAAGCGCCCTGCAAAAGGTCGAAGTTCTAAGCGGTAGCAGTATCGCGACTATAGATTGATGGTTAATGGTTAACTAATTAAGACAGCTGATAAGAAATACTGCACAAAAAGCCAGACAATTTAAGTTGTCCGGCTTTTTTGTTGCCTGCAGGTTTTCTCAACCAAATATTTTTTATTATAAAGCCAACTCATAACTAGGATGTGTCTTCACGAAGTACCGTTGGTATGGGCGGACTAAAAATAGCAAAGTCTAAGACAGTTAGCAGATGTCATTGTTTAAAAATTCGACTATAGTAGATATCAAATCATACATTTAAAAATTGAGGACAAAATAATGAAGACACTAAGTTTATGTATTGCAGCAGGACTGGGTTTAAGCGCTTGTGCTGGTGGAATGACAGGTAACACGGGTCAAAACAATAATGTCAATGCCATCGTCACTCAATACCCTGTTGAGACTGCCATGCTCAACATCTATACCAAACAACGCAGTGATAAATTAGTTGCAGTTGTCGGCAGTCAAAGCGTGTCAGCAGAGATTCAAGTGACGCCTAAAGGCAGTATGGTATTTAATAATAAGTCTGTACAAGGTACCGAAATAAATACCATCAATAAGATGAATAATCAAATCACCAATCAATCCGTCGCTATCAATTACTTCACCCTGAATCCACTGATATTCCATGGTTTTACAGACGGTACAGGTAAATACTCACTATCTAACCAGACGACCACCATTCCTAAAGTGGCGACGGTGGGCGCTTCTAGTAAGCTACTGACGGAAAATGTCTATGCCGATAGCAGCATGCGTAACAAGATAGGGACTTATAACCAAGACTGGTCTTTGTCGCGTGATACAAATAATACCGCATGGTTCTGCATAGAAACCTCAGGCAATCTATTACTCAGCTTTGACCCTGCAGGCACTTCATCAGAATGCTACAAGATCAATGCCAAAGGCGATATCTTAGCAAGCAAAGTGACACTGAGTCAGCCTAGTAGTAATGGTAGTACTAAGACGGTGACTTTAAACAGTCAGTAGTTATTATCATGGTGACATGCCCTTTATCATATAGCCTTGTTACATAGCTTTCGTCACATAGCATTTATTACATAACAACGAAACAAAAAAATAGCGCCTAATATGGGCGCTATTTTTATATCAGTCAGCTGAACGATTAAGAACGATGTCCATGAATATACTTAGCTTGATATTTGCTTTTTGCTTTGAGATGAGCCGCTGGTTTTTTTGATTGATGCTTTGACACTACTGCCTTTTTCTTAACATGCTGATGTTTATTATCAAACTTTGCATTGACCTTTTGATGCTTCACTTGAGCAACATGATGTTTAGCAATTTGCGGCGCAGCACTTGCTTGGCTAACCATTGTGAAGCAAGCAGTAATGGCTAATATTGAACTTATCATTATTTTTTTCATTATTTTTTCTCGTATAAAGTCATATTAGTTATGAGTTATGGTTGAAACTGCCTTACTCAATATCAAGTAAAGCATTCACGTGATAAAAAGCATCATGATAAAAATTTGCTCTATCGACAACGAGAATGATAAATGATTCAAACGTTAAGTAGATTTATGAAGATTAAAGAAAGGTAACCTTAATGAGGGAAGGTTTCTTAAGTGGTACGCTATAAGCGTCATATTGGCGCTTTTCTAGACGGACAAGTAATAGCGAATGAAAAAATATCTTATATATAGATTAGGATGACTGGCTTTGGCATATTTTTTGTAAAGCGTAGACCTTGTCACGATACTTTCATTTTCACCCTATAAAATGCGTTGATTATTCAAAGCCATTGATGATATGCCGCATCACAATAAAGTCTTTTAAAGAGTGAAGACCAAACTAAGCAGGCTAGATAAGTATTTTGCAAGAGTCGTTGGGGTTGGGATTTTTTTAAAGTAGCCAAACTTATGGTCTTCTGAATAGCAATTTTGAAATAACTGAGAATCGATGTAATGAACCATTACTTATGTTTGACAGATTATGAAAAAAACTTGATTGATAGTGCTTTGCTCATTCTGATGAAAAAAAACATCCAATATAGCGATCAATCAAAAGAAAACTCAGTGCAACAATACTATCAAGATTTTAATCTCACACTTTTTGAGCTATGTGCAAAAATAAAAGCACCTGATTTTGATAAGCAAATGGATTTATCTTCGAAAGAAATCAAAGCAATTAAAAAAGCTCTAACCTCACTGTATAACCGTATCTATCAAAGAACCCTTAAGGACATAGAGGGCAATCAAGAAGATCACTATAAGAGCTGTAAGTTACAGATTATAGAGTTAGAGAGAAAAATCGATATTATCGAGAAAAAAAATATAGAGAGCAATAGTTGTTAAATTGCTCTTTTTTACTGAAAAATTTCACTATTTTTAAGTCGCTAGCACCATCAATATTGGTCGCGTAAAACAAAAAATCGCACTCCGCATTACATTAGCCTATCTTTTCCGCTGGGTTTTATTAGCTCTTTCCCATTTGTTTGGCTATCGTCTAGCTACTTCAGTCATATAGTCTTCTCAGTACAAGATGAATAGGTACAGCAAAGGATAATACGGCAAATTAAGATACGGTAAATTAAAGTACGGCAAATAGCAGGCTGGGCAAATATGACGACGCTGTGACCGATTTCTCTACAATGCCCGATATATCTCTATACAAGACTTGTAAAGAGCATACCCCTTGTCTTAGAATGGCATTGCTAATGATAATGTCTATTTTGTTAAGTATTCTTTCTAAAATGCTTTAAACTGACGTTTTAAGTTAGCACACCTCCTTACTTATAAATGTTACCTATGCATCATCAGCATGCTGGTAATACGATGACCCTATCATGTCTACTAAGCGCCGTAAGCTTGTTTTACGATATTCATCACCGGTAACGATGTGGTTCGGCATGTTGGTCGCATGTTTTGCTTGGATCATGCACATTACGCTGTTGCTCACACCTCTATGGGACGATAATGCCCACTTAGGTCATGGTATCTGTGCAGAGCTTGCACCGATTGTATCGGCAGCTAAGCAGTATGAGCAAATACAGACTGATATTGCGCAAACGAATCACAACATACCCATTGATAGTGCCGCTCGTCATTTACTTCATCATAATGCATCCCTATCTTTAGCATCGCCTGCGACCGTTGAGCCAGTCATAACGGTTGACGCAGCACCTTCGCAAGAAGCTTTATATAGCAAAGATAAGGTTGAAAGCTCTGAATCTAACCCTGATGCCGTAAAATACACTGGCTGTGACCTTTGCACTGCCATGTCTGCGGCACTATTGCCAGTCGCTTTTACACATACTGACTCGGCTTTGATTGAGCTGTCTACTGTCTCAGTCACGTTTTTGTATCGCTCACATACCTACTCTCCTAGTAATTTTTTACGACCCCTCGCACGCGCTCCTCCAGTCATACTCACATAACTATCTACATAATTATCCACATTTATAGTCCAATATTTTTAGGGCGTGTCCTCATTTTAAAAATGGTGATAAACATGAGATAAATTGCTGTCAAACAAGGAAAGTAGCGCAAACAATATCGAGATATTAATAAGCTATTTGATGATGTTTGGCAAAATTTAGCCATTTTTAGCCCATTTAGAAAGTAATCGATTGAATTGAGGACACGCCCTAGAGCATTAGTGACCATGCTCTCAATCAACGAGCTCATTTGACACTCTGATTGAGGCACTTGTATGCGTTTGCCTAAAACATTGCGCTCAAAACTGTGCTCATAATATTGTGCTCAAAATGCTATCTATTTATATCGGAAAATATTCAGTAAACACCTAGTCTAAGTCCATAAATGGCTTGGCTGACATTACAGCTTGGTAAAAACTGAATAACCGATTTCATAAAATATTTTTGCGAATTTCTAGGAAAGTAAGATGTTATCTTCATCAATGAATGCTGTACCTATTTTAAAACTAAGTGTTTTAGCTTTGTCTTTATTGCATATCAGTAGCGCTTATGCGGATTCCACAACCGTAAAGGCGCACATGCCTACTACTGATGATGAGCCACATATTCAATTGCCAGAAATCGTCGTTTATGCGACAGCAGCGGATAAGCGCTCTAGTACCAATGCACTTAGGACAGCCGCCACCCTTGATCAAAAATTTATTAACAGCAAACAACTGGCAAGCAGTGATACGGCCACTATACTGACAAAAATACCCGGTCTAAATGTCCAAAGTGCCGGTGGCATCTCAAACTTGCCCGTGATGAGAGGCTTGGCGGACAACCGTCTGCGTATCTTAGTGGATGGCGTTGACTCAATCGCCTCCTGTCCAAACAGTATGAACTCACCCTTGTCTTATATTGCGCCAAGCGCTATAGACAAGACCACCGTTTATGCAGGTGTGACGCCTGTGAGTGTCGGTGGTAATAGTATTGGCGGCACCATCGTCGTCGAAACAGCAGAGCCTATGTTTTCAACGGATAGCGACATATTAACTTCAGGTGAAATCGGCACATTTTATCGTAGTAACGGTGACGCTTATGGTGCCAATTTATCTACCACAGCGGCAAACGATCAGCTTAGCCTCACCTATAAAGGCAGCTTTGCGCAGGCGGATAATTATAAAGCTGGTGGTGATTTTAAATCTTATACAGAGACAGGGAACGCTGGTAAAACCTTAGCGAAAGACGAAGTTGGTTCAACCGCCTATGAAAGCAAAAACCAGTCAGTAGATGTGGCTTATAAGAATGGCAATCATCTACTACAAGGCACTTATTTGTGGCAAAACGTCCCAAAAGAGCTATATCCAAATCAGCGGATGGATATGCTCGACAATCAGCTTGACCGCATTAATTTGCGCTACAAAAGCGAGTTAAATTGGGGACAGCTAGAAGCACAGGCCTATCATGAAGATGTCGATCACTATATGAACTTTGGGGAAGACAAACAGTTCTTGTACGGTAATGCCAAAGGTATGCCGATGTACACCAGTAGCGAAACCATCGGTGCCAATCTTAAAGGTATTATTGATTTAAGCAACCAAGGCACGCTCAATATAGGTGCTGAATATCAAGACTACACGCTCGATGACACGTGGGCGGCATCTGGCGACGGTATGATGTCGCCAAACGACTTTCAAAATATCAACAATGGTCAGCGTCAGCGCATCGGTATCTATGGCGAATGGGAAAAAGACATCTCGCCTGACTGGAGCACCCAGCTTGGCGCTCGCTATGAAAACGTACGTACCAGTGCTGATGAAGTACATGGCTATCAAATCGATGGTCAAAACAATATGACCAATCAGCTGCGAGATAGCGTTAACTTTAATGCCAGTAACCGCCGAACCACCGATAACAACTTTGATATTACTGCACTCGCACGCTACGACATTGATTCACAAAAAAATCTAGCCTTAGGTCTATCGCACAAAGAGCGCACGCCAAGCTTATATGAGCGCTATACCTGGTCCACTTGGAAAATGGCGGCTATCATGAATAATACCGTTGGTGACGGTAATGGTTATTTTGGTGATCCTAATTTACGCCCAGAAAAATCTAACACCCTATCTGCCACCTTAGACTGGCGCGGTGCTGATGATAGCTGGGGCGTTAAAGCCACTCCTTACTATTCAAAAATTAATGACTATGTCGATGCCGTACAGTGGAACCCCATGGCAAACACAGCAGCTAGCACTCAAACAGCGAATCAATATAATGTGCTGCGCTATACCAACCAAGTTGCTGAGATATATGGCATAGATATCTCAGCCAATCGGGAGCTGGCAGCAAATGCTTGGGGGCACTGGGATATAGTAGGATCGTTAAGCTATACCAAGGGGAAAAATAAAGACAGCGGCTCAGACTTATATAACATCATGCCATTCAATGGCAGTGTTGCCCTGAATCGGGAAAATAACGGTTGGACAAACCAAATCGAAGTGGTGGGCGTCGCGGCTAAAAATGATATCTCAATCCCTCGTAACAAAATTAAAACGGCGGGTTATGGTCTCTTAAATCTCAGTACAGGCTATCAGTTTAAAGAGGTAGCGATTGAGGCTGGTATCGATAACGTATTCGATAAAAACTATGACCTACCTCTAGGGGGCGCATACATGGGTCAAGGCAAAACCATGTCAATGAATGGCGAAATAGGCAACGGTTCTAACTGGGGCACTGCCGTTCCTGGCGCAGGCCGATCATTGTATGTGGGTGTCAACTATAAGTTTTAGGTGTCATTAAGATAGGTCATTAACTGACTAGCATAACGATTAAACCTTCAACGGATTTTATTTATCTTATATTTTAGGAAGCACCTTCATGACTATGGCACTATTAATTGCAGCATTCTTAATGGGATTTTTTGGTTCGCCGCATTGCTTAGGTATGTGTGGTGGTATCGTCACCGCATTCGGACTATCGATGAAAGAAACCAGTCCAGCAAAAAAACGCGGTCTCATTGCAACTTACCATTTGGGGCGCTTACTCAGTTATGCCCTATTGGGCTTAATTGCTGGAATGATTGGCACCACGGTATTAACCCCTCTGATGGTTGGCAATAGCATACCTCGCATTCTACTAGGGTTGGTCTTGGTATTTGTAGGATTAACCATGCTAGGGTTGCCTTTTTTAAACAAGCTTGAACGTCTTGGTATGCATTTTTGGCAAGCTTTATCACCTCTGCGGCAGAAAGTCTTCCCCTTAAACACCTTTCCTCGAGCATTGACGGCAGGTTTATTATGGGGATTTTTACCCTGTGGTCTCGTTTATGGCGCATTACTTATTGCGGTCGTCGGTCATGACCCGCTCACGGGTGCCGTATTAATGTTTGTCTTTGGTCTAGGAACCGTACCCATGCTCGTCGCCACGCACGAAACGGTCAACTGGATGCGCAATCAAATCGGGCGTTTTCGCCTAAGGCAAGTGAATGGCGCAATCATGATGCTATCTGGCTTAGCCGTCATAGCGGTGCCGATGGTCATGGCCAATATGCATGGTGGACACGGGCAAATGAACCATG
>NZ_JADQAK010000024.1:0-7226 GCF_022129285.1 Psychrobacter sp. Ps4 | reverse complement strand
AGCAAATGAACCATGAGCAAATGAACCATGAGCAAATGAACCATGAGCAAATGAACCATGAGCAAATGAATCACGAGCAAATGAATCACGAGCAAATGAATCACGAGCAAATGAATCACGAGCAAATGAATCACGAGCAATAAAAACGTCTCTCATGTACATAGGAGGCAATGATATTTTAAATTATGGATAGGGCATTTTTAGCGTGCCCTATTTTTTTATCTACTAATGCGCCAACCTCTGAATTTAGCAAAGAAACCTTTTAGCCTTTCAGAAAAGTTAAAAGCCTCTGACTCCGGCACTTCTTCAACATGATGACGAGCTGCCAGTATCGGCTGCTGCACCAATCTTTCGTGATGATCAAAAGCCCGATCAAGACTGATACTCATGATAGAGAAGTTAGTCGGACGTGGTAGACAGCGATATACCTGACCCTTATTAATTAAATCAATGACCATATGAGCATCTTTGAACTCAGTCAACATCAGCACCATCAGATCGGGCTGGATATTTTTTAAGGCATAAACGATGGGCGTAATATTTTCTTTATTGAGCGTCGAATCTGTAATCGTGACACCAAAGCGTTTTTTTTGTAATAACTTTGCGGCCTGTTCAAGGTTACTCGCCCAGCTCACGGTATAAGCGCTCTTAAAATGACTTTTTATTTGTTGATAGACACTCTCATCATCGTCTAGTACCAATATATTGCGATTGCTAACCGTGCCACTATTAACACGGTTTTGAGTTGCATCATTTTTCATAGAATTTTGTGTGATTTCTTGCGTTTGCTGAGCAATTTCTGTGGCTTTATTAACAATTTTTTTGAGTTCGTCATTTTGCCATGGCTTAGTGATATAGCGATAAATTTCGCCCTCATTCACAGAATCCATCACGGCATTCAGATCCGCATAACCAGTTAACAAGATACGAATAGTATTTGGTGAAGCTGCTTTGATGTCACTCAATACTTCTGTACCTTGCTTATCTGGCATGCGTTGGTCACTGATGACCACTTGTACTTCATTTGTGCTGACATATTCCATTAGCTCAGTGGCATCGGTAGTAATAAATACGTCATGTGACTGGCGAAAATGCATTTTTAAGCTGCGCAAGATACGCGGCTCATCATCGATAAAAGCGATTTTTGGTTTTTGCATGACGCTCTCTTTAAATAAATGGTTGGAAGTCTCTCAACTTTCAAATAAGGCTTGCGAAGGTTTCTTTTCATGAACGATAGACTGTATCGGTAGCATGAGGGTAAACGTCGTGCCCGCACTAATGACTGAGCTAACCTCAATGCGTCCACCATGTTGTTCGATAATTTGTGCCGTAATAGCCAATCCTAACCCTGTGCCATCGCCTGCTTTTTTAGTGGTAAAAAACGGCTCAAAGATATGCGTTAAAATATGCTCTGCGATACCGACACCATTGTCTATAATGCGTACCACGATATATTGCTGCGCCTCATCTACAGACGAGCTGACTTGCAATGTCCCTTTATGATCTGGCGGCATGGCTTGCGCGGCATTATTAAATAGGTTTAGTAATACTTGGTTAATTTGTGAAGGATTACATTGAATCAGTGGCAACTCGGCTAGATTGGTATTGATGTCTAAGGTTTTTAAATTATTGCGAGCCATAATCAATGAGGTATTGATGCAATCATTGATATCGACATCTTTTACTTTGGATTCGTCTAGTCGAGAAAAGTCGCGCAAGCTGACGACCAGTTCAGCAATTTGATCGACGCCATACAGTCCATCTTTGATTAAATCTGCCAAATCTTCACTGACTTCATCTTCTTTAATCTCTTCACAGCATTGTAAAGTTTGCTCTATCAGCTGCTTGACTTGCTCTTGGTTGATAGTTGGCGCTTTTAACGCCTGCAATAATTGATCGGTATGTTGTAGCAATTCATCAAAACGCACGAGATTATCACCGACCAGCTCCATATTACTACGCACATAGCCTAGCGGTGTGTTGACCTCATGAGCGACACCTGCCACCATTTGACCTAATGTAGCCATTTTTTCAGAACGCACTAGATGCACTTGTGAGGCTTTTAACTCATCCATGGCTTGCTGCAAGTCTTGCGTACGGGCGGCGACTTGTTTTTCTAGATGGACATTGATTTCGGCAAGTGCGCCTTCATTTTCGACGACGCGGTCAATTAATTGATTGGTTTGCTCACTGATGATTTGAATCTCGCTGACATTTGAGTGTGGCAATTTAAGGGCGCTTAATTGTTGATATTTTTTTTGCTCAATTAATGCGCCCATATCAGCCACTGCTAGTGCCATATATTTTAGCGGTCGCGTAAAGTAGCGACGGAACACCCACGCGGTCAACAACAGGATAGGAATAAAACCCAGTAGCATGGTTTGAATCAGTTGGTTCGACAACGCATTTGCTACGCTCATCATGTCATTATTTGGCTTGACGATGACCATCTTCCAATAGGTAAATGGCATACGAAACATAAAGGCGGTGGCGGGCTGCTGCAACACAAAATCATTGGGCACAGCGATGGTCTCAATCAAGTGACTGTCTACCAGATTAAACGTTTGGTCAATATTCAATAGCAGCAATGCTGACAGCAACTTGGATTCTTGTTCGCTGATTTTATTCAGATTGGTCGTACTCAAAATACTACGTGCCGCGAGCGTATAACGACTCTCATCTTTGGCAACAGCCTCATCGATGAGTGTTTGGTTAATGCTATCTAGGCTGTCCGCAATAGGGGCAAAGCTTGAATGTTTCTCGGCCAATTGATGCGCGGTTACCATCTCGCCTTGGGGATTATCTTCAGTCGCTTGCGTGACCATAGATTGATCAGGAAAGGTCAAAAATCGATTGTCCAAGTCTACCAAAAAGACATAACCACCCAGCTTATCTTGCCACTTTTTCATGGCCTCATCGAGGTTATCTAATAGCAGATTAAAACTCACTACTCCATCAAAAGCCTGATTGCGACTGTCATACAATGCCTTGGCACACGTCATCATCGGCTGATTGCTTTGCGGATCGACATACGCACGACTCCAAACACAGTGGTCATGGCGTGCGTACATCGCAGGAATGTACCACCACTCTCGATAATAGGGATTCGGCGTTTGGCGCACTTGATTATACTGCTCTAACGGCTGCATGTTGCCTGCGTCATCACGCGCCCATACAAACGACTGGCGCTCTCGATTTTGAGCGTACATATTTGGATCAAACCACACGCCGCCGCCCACAATCCGTTGATCGGTTTGTTGCATGAGATTACCAAAAGTTTCTCTATAAAGACCGTCTTCTTTTGGCAAGCCGCCCGCCATCGCACTGGTTGCCTTTGCCAGTCCGTCAACATGGCTGATATTCGCCATAATGCTATTAATGGCTTCGTTACCCGTTTCAACCACTGTCTCTGAAGTCATCTCCAGTATACGAGGCTTAGCTTGGGTTTCGATGACCCAGTACACCATCAGGATAATTAGTAAAAAAGCCAATGCTAAAATAATCAGCATGCGTGTGGAAATACTACCAAGCCGACCAGCAACACTCATAGATAAACCTTATATTGATGCATCTACCATCATCAATGCATCACTTAATGAATAAAGACATCAGTGATACGCAACCACCATTTATAGTGGGCTCAAGGATACGATGCCATCATGACAGTATGATGACAAAAGTTTTGTTTTCTTATCTGTCGACCAGCACCTTTTAATTAACAACAGTTAGCTTGCCGTTGGTAAATACAACCTTGTACTCATTTAGCGCTGCTCTCTTTTTATCATCAATAACATCATGCACCTTATTAAGCGCATAGCTGTACTATCCGCCATTGCAAGGCACAAAAAAGCCACTTATTGTTTAAGTGGCTTCTTCATATTCAAGTCAATCGCTAATTTTTCTATTGATGTCATCAATATCTCTATGATTATAGAGTCTGCCAAGTTTATCTTGCTCTATACTGTGAAATTTTATAAATATGTTATATTAATAATACTAATATAGAGGGTGTGTTTGTATTTTATATAATATCGCGGATCACCGTCACTTATCACTGATTGCCATAGCTGTCTGTTGTACACTCAGAGCTTGATATCACTCGCTCATACAGCTATTCAACTAACCCTAAAGAAAGGCGCTCACAAAGTCTTTCTCTTTTAAATATTAAAGGAAAAGCGATGCGTCCTTTGTTTTTTAGTACTTTGTGCTTAGCAAGCAGTCTTTCACTAATGGCTTGTAGTAGTCATCAACCAACCACGGCAAAAGAATCAACAGCGGTCATTACCAATACGACAAAAGAGAACGCTGACGAACAGCTAAGCATGGAGCCATCCAGCACCGAAGAACCGTTATCAGCATTCACCGCTTTTGGTAATACAGAAAAAAGTTGGCGCACAGTAATTGATGGCAACCAACTCAGCATTGAAGCAGATTTCTTGAAACCAACGACCATCGTTGTCTCTCGTTCGACCTATGCCGAAGGTGTGGAATACGTGAGTACCGTTAGCGGCAAGCCTATTATCATGAATATAAATAGCCAGATTTGTACCGATGATAATGGCTATCAAAATGAATTTACGGTGACGTTGACTTATGATAATAAAAGCTATCAAGGTTGTGCCGTTGCTGGAGCGTATGAAACAGCGCCTACGTAATTGCATAGAATTTGTTGTGGTTAGCAACCATCATAAATAGCCAGCCATTAGCCAATGGATAACGCATAATTTGGCAAATAAGTACTTATATTACTTTCAACCGATGTCATTATTGTTTAATAAAAACATACTATAGTCTGTCTATAAACCCTTAATTTAAGGGCGTGTCCTCATTTTAAAAATGGTGATAAACATGAGATAAATTGCCGTCAAACAAGGAAAGTAGCGCAAATAATATCGAGATATTGATAAGCTATTTGACGATGTTTGGCAAAATTTAGCCATTTTTAGCCCATTTAAAAAGTAATCGATTGAATTGAGGATACGCCATAGTCAAATAACCTTTTATATCAGTCTTACTCAATAAGGATGAACCTATGAAAATTATAAAGACTCAAATCAATAATCCGGTAGACCACGACACATTTATCCACCAGCCTGATGCCAGTAAAACCCGTGTAGCAAACATACCAGGCAAGCGCTTACCCTTTCCTGACCAAATTGGTAATTATCAGCGCAATATTGGGATGCCCAATGATGCTTATCAGGACAGTAAGGTTTATATCGTTGGGGGCGGTATTGCAGGTTTGGCCAGTGCTTATTACTGCATCCGAGATGGCAAAGTATCCGCTGAAAACATTACCATTTTAGAGCATCTTAACGTGGCAGGTGGCTCCTTAGATGGTAGCGGCAATCCTGAGACGGGTTATATGGTGCGCGGCGGTCGTGAAATGGATTTCACTTACGAAAACTTTTGGGATTTATTCCAAGATATCCCCGCTCTTGAAATGCCTGCGCCTTATAGCACCTTGGATGAGTATCGCATAGCAAATGACACCGATCCCAATTACTCTATTGCACGCCTGATCCATAAGCAAGGTGAGATAAAAGACTTCAGTCAACTGGGATTGAGTAAAACCAACCAACTCGCTTTAATTCGTTTGCTATTAAAACCCAAGGAAGAGCTAGACGATATCACTATTGAAGAGTATTTCGATGACAGCTTTTTGAGCAGCAACTTCTGGACGTTTTGGCGAACCATGTTTGCTTTTGAAAACTGGCATAGCTTACTTGAGTTTAAGCTTTATACGCATCGATTTTTACACGCATTGGACGGTCTAAACGACATGTCTGCACTGGTATTCCCAAGATACAATCAATTTGATAGCTTTGTTAAGCCACTACAAAATTATTTAAAAGATAAAGGTGTGCAATTTCAGTATGACACGCTCGTTACCGATTTAGACATTGAGTTTGAGCATGCTGATAAAGTAACAGGCACCAAAAAGGTCAAAGCCATCATTACGGAGAAAGCGAGTGAGCAAACCACCATTCCTATGGGCAGCAATGATTTCGTCATCGTGACGACTGGCTCCATGACCGAAGATACCCGCTATGGTGATGATAATACTGCGCCGACGCTAGACTTTACAAAAGACAGTATGGGGCAATCGTCTGGTTGGAAAGTATGGAATAATCTGGCTAAGCAATCTGCCGTCTTTGGTCACCCAGAAAAATTTAATCAGCATGTGGATAAATCTGCTTGGATGTCGGCGACGTTGACCTGCCAGCCGTCTGCCTTTATTGATAAGCTCAAAACGCTGTCTGTCAACGATCCTTATACGGGTAAAACAGTGACCGGTGGCATCATTACGATTACGGATTCAAACTGGTTGATGAGCTTTACTTGTAACCGTCAACCGCATTTCCCTGATCAGCCAAAAGACACGCTAGTCGTATGGCTATATGCCTTGTTTATGGATAAAGAAGGCAATTATGTCAAAAAACCCATCCCAGAATGTACAGGCAAAGAGATCTTGAGCGAACTCTGTCATCACCTTGGTATCCTCGATGATATAGAGAATATCATGGCCAATACCATCGTCAGAACGGCTTATATGCCCTACATCACCTCGATGTTTATGCCTCGTGCTAAAGGCGATCGTCCTGAGATAGTCCCTGATGGTTGTGTCAATATGGGTCTAGTCGGTCAGTTCGTCGAGACACATAATGATGTGGTATTTACCATGGAGAGCTCTGTTCGTACTGCTCGTGTCGCAGTTTATGAGCTACTAAACGTGCAAAAACAAGTCCCCGATATTAACCCATTACAATACGATATCCGTCAATTACTAAAAGCCGCGAATACACTCAACGATGGTAAAGGTTTCATCGGCGAAGGTCTATTAACTAAGCTTCTTAAGGGTACTTATTACGAGCACATACTGCCAAAAGCCAATCAATCCACCAACGGCAATGACTCAATATTTACTCAGCAATGGGAAGCAATCAAAGGGCTTTGGCATAAGTAGGTCTGGCATCAGTAATGTTAGTTTTGATAAAAGCAGCTTTGATAAAAATGGCTTTAGTAAAATTAATGACGAAAAATAAAAGCGATAACGCTCTAGGGCCTGCCCTCATTTTAAAAACGAAGATAGAAATGAGGACATGCCCTAGTCAGACTTGAATAACTGCTGTAATTGCTCAATCAGCCAACGGTGTATACCACTGTGACTGGTATAGTCAGTTCACAATAAAATAAATACAGCCCATATCCTGAAATAGCTTAGG
>NZ_JADQAK010000023.1:20461-59258 GCF_022129285.1 Psychrobacter sp. Ps4 | reverse complement strand
AATACGCTTAGTTTACCAAGTTTACTTGTACGGTTTCTTCAGCATAGCTCAATCTTTCATATATAACTACAAAACTTTGATACGTATTTATCAATATTAGATATGACACGACTAAAAGACTCATCTACTGGAGATGCAATACGACGTTAATTTTCTCTCTCATAAGCTCTAAACGTAATGTCATGTAACCAAAATAGCCAAACCGCTGTCAATTGCGCTATGATAGCGATTCTGATAAAAACACTTGTACACTTAAATATGTAAGTAAATATATGCAGTTATTGAATTAAGCACCACCACCCTAATATTAGTTAATATAGAAAAACTCATAATAACAATAAGTCACAACCACTGCCTCTGTAGTTCCTTTACACGATCAGTTTTCCTCGGCCCACAGTTCCTCCTCTGTGGGCTCTTTTTTGCCTGTAATTCATGCTTAGTTAAAGGTTCTTGTCATATACAAGTATGACTATCTGCAAAATCTGTATTGTTTGAGCAATAATCTAAAAAGCGGCATATTGCTTACAAGGAAAAACCCACCTTATGGTGGGTTTTTATAATACAAATAATGAATCGGCGATGGCTTAATAAGACAAAGAAAGGTATTTAGAGCTTTACATCACTCAGTGTCATCGCCGTTATTTTAATCGGCACAGCGAATAGCCACGCAGTACCAGCAGTACAATAGAATCTGTTGTTATGATAAGACACGATTTGGGCAGTAAAATCGTTCGAATCTTGATCACACATAGCTTCTTCATCACTATTATCATCTACCGCACACCATATCTCATGGCAGCCATGCTCAAGCATTACACGAGTCAGCTCACTTCCTCTAAGCACTATATTCACCTCTAACTTCGTACTATTTTGTATATTATGTTATACGAATATAACTGTTTCTTAGCAATTTGGACAGCTTTATTTTCAATTAAAGTATTACAAATTAATATACAAACTTTCAGTTATAAGCAGCTATAGATTTATATCATCATAAAAAAGTTCTACTTTTTTTACTGGTATGGCGCATTGCCATTCAATGCCTTCTTTACAGGAGAATTGATCATTTTCAAAAGAAATAATGTGCCTTAGCAAATCATATTCAGCGCTATCGATACTATCCATCGCTTGCTCGTCGCTCTCATTACTGACCGCGCATAAAACCTGCTTATCCCCTCGTGCGAGCATGGCACAAGTCAGCCCACTTCCTCTCAATCTGGTACTCATAAACTATCCTTTATTTTCAACAATTTATAGATTTCTTGCTATATCATATAGATATAGAGATACTATATAGTATTGATTTATAGTCTCTTTAGTATTTAAGTGTATATGCAGGTTAACTCATCGTACCCATCGCTTAGTGTTTTTTAACTTTAAAGGGCTCTGAGAATTGCAAAATCAAAAAGCCAACGACCGATAATATAATGGCAATCTCATAACGACCGTAAGCCACCGAAATACCGATGGCACCTGTATTCCATAAGCTCGCTGCCGTGGCAGTACCTTTTGAGCCTTTTTCATTTTTAAAAATCGCCCCACCACCAATAAATCCCATACCTGTGATGATGGCATACATGATTCTCGCTTCACCAGTAGCATCATAAATATCCATACCAACCAACATGAACGCGCATGACGCAATGGTTACCAGTGGAAACGTCCTTAACCCCGCGCCGTTGTCTTTCATCTCACGATTAAGGGCAATCGGTAATGACAATATAAAGGCGATACCCAACTGGAAAAAATGATAGCCCATCAGCTCTAAATCTATATCGAATCCAAACATCGTTATCACCTTTTCACATTAAGAAAACACCCTTAAAGTCCAGTTTCGGATAGCGCAGTCGCTAAGTAAACTTGGCCATTATTTTGCTTTGTTGATTGCCTCAACCGTCTGTTGTGCCATTTGATAGCAACTTTCGATATTGCCTTGTCCGCACCAATCACCACTGACAATCCATTGATGAGACTCGTCTATCAAGATGCCTAATACTTCTTGATCACTATCAGTGACAGTGGCGGCATAACGCCAACGATGGCAATCTATTTGGCTAGGAGCATGATCATCGTTCCAATTCAATGCTTGCTTGGCAGCTATTAATAACTGCGCTTTGATCGTCTCCATATCGTCATCGATATGCTGCTCTGACCAGTCGTTGCGCGCATGAATAGTGACACTGGGTAGTAGGTCATCGCGAGCAGGTTTTTGGTGTTCGATAAATATTCTATCGAGTATAGAGTGATTGAGATAAGCCACATCCCAGCGTGGCTCTGCTTGAGCGCTTAACATTTTTGGTAATGTATCAAAATTATCCCAACCCAGCATCAGCGTATAACACGCCAGCATTGTTGGCTTAGAAATCTTGGCTTGCTCAGCAAAGCCGCTCTCTGCCATTAACTCTATGGTCTGACCGTTTGGCGCGGTACATATCACCCAGTCAAAGTGCCCTAGACTCGCACCAGTCTCATCAAATAGCTCAGTTTTTTTATCAACCTTTGCCGCTATAGACCTGTCATATTGAGCCAATGGCGCAACGCGGGTTTTAAATTTTATGGTGCTGTACTGCAACTCATCAGCCAGTGTACGCCCCCAACTGGTCATTTTTGGTGTACTGATATAGCGGGCTTGCGTGGTGTTCCATTGCTCCTTACTCTGAATATCGGGCGCTTGGATATCAAGCGATTGAGTATCATGATTCGCTGGTGTTAAATCGATCACCTGCGCGCACCATGGCTGTAGCAATCCCGTCTCTAACCAAGGCGTAATGAATTGCTTAAAATTTGCCGTCTTAGCCGTAAAAAACTGTGCTCCAAATGCCCATTGCCAGTTTTTGCCAGTGTGACTATCAGTACGATATCGAGTGGCTAAACGCCCTACGCTACGTGACTTTTCAAAGACAGTGATTTGCGGTAAGGGTGTTTGCGCACTATCTTGTGCTATGTTCTGAGCAAAGGCGCGCTCTAATAATGTAGCGGTAAACAGCCCCGTCAAACCACCACCAATGATAGCGATTTTTGGTGATTGGGTAGCGACAGCTTGCAAAGATTGTTTGGTCATAATGACAGCAGGCCTCATATAATGTTGGATAAAAAAGGGAGTGATAATATTAGGAATATTTTAGATAATATGGTTATCGTTAGATAAGATGGTTATAGAAAGTATTGAACCTTTAAAGTTTGTTGATATCAATATCGTCTGCGTAAAAAAGCCATGCTAGTTTTCATAACATGACTTTTCTGAACGCTAATCGTCTATTTACTGAACGTGCTTTTAATCGATAATTTAGCCTACTCTCCTCGCGCCGCTTTGACTACCTCAACCAGCTGATTAATCACCGAGCTATCCGCAAGAGTAGACAAATCACCCAAACCAACATATTGTCCTGCCGCAAGGTTACGTAAAATACGGCGCATGATTTTGCCCGAGCGAGTTTTGGGTAACGCTTCAACGATATGAATAGCATCCAAATTGGCAATCGGACCAATCTCAGCGCGAACATGTCGATTCAGCTCAGCCTTTAGCGCCTCTGTCTCTTTTTCACCCGATTTTAGAATAATAAAGGCACAAACGCCCATGCCGCGAATCTCGTGCGGCATCCCGACAATGGCGGCCTCCGCTGTCGCAGGATGCGCGACCACGGCGCTCTCAATTTCTGCTGTTCCCAGACGATGCCCTGCGACGTTAAGCACATCATCGACGCGACCCGTGATCCAGTAATGTCCATCTTCGTCACGCTGCGCCCCATCACCAGTGAAATAATAACCGGGATACTCACTAAAGTACGTCTGTAAAAAACGCTCATGGTCATTATAAATGGTACGCATTTGCCCCGGCCAACTGCTGTTAATTGCTAGGTTTCCTTCAGCAGAGCCTTCTAGCATAGTACCGTCACTATCAACAATCTCTGGTTTGATACCGTACAAAGGATTCATCGCTGCACCCGGCTTGAGTGCGACCGTGCCTGGTATCGGTGCCATGAGAATGCCGCCTGTCTCAGTTTGCCACCAAGTATCTACAATCGGACAATTGCCGCCGCCGACGACATGATAATACCAGTCCCATGCTTCGGGATTGATCGGCTCGCCGACTGTTCCGAGTAGTCGCAAACTTGAACGACCAGACTCCCGCACAAAGACATCGCCCTCCTTCATCATCGCTCGAATCGCCGTCGGTGCAGTGTACAGAATGGTCACATCGTGCTTATCGATAATATGACCGATGCGTGCCCATGTGGGATATTCTGGTACGCCCTCGAACATCACCGTCGTCGTACCATTAGCAAGCGGGGCGTAGGTTGCATAGGTATGACCTGTGATCCAGCCTACGTCCGCAGTACACCAGTAGACGTCATCGTCTTTAATGTCGAACACATCTCGAAAAGTAGAGAGAGCATAGGTGATATAGCCGCCCGTGGTATGCAGCACACCTTTAGGTTTGCCAGTAGAGCCAGAGGTATACAATAAAAATAGCGGGTCTTCGGCATTCATGACTTCTGGCTCGCAATGTTCTGATTCGCCATCGACCAAGTTATGATACCAAACATCACGGCGACCACTCATCGGTACAGAATTGCCCGTACGATGAACGACTATGACGTTGGTGACGCTGTCAGTGCCATCCATATCTAGTGCCCGATCGACATTGGCTTTAAGCGGCGTATGCTTATTACCACGTAAGCCTTCATCAGCCGTAATGATGATTTTTGAGCGGCTGTCTATCAGGCGATTGCCCAAGCTCTCAGCAGAAAAGCCACCAAAGACCACGGAATGCACAGCGCCAATACGCGTACATGCCAGCATCGCTATCATTGCTTCAGGTATCATCGGCATATATAAGGTCACGCGATCACCTTTTTTGACCCCAAGCTTACGCATGGAATTACCCAAGCGACAGACCGCTTGATGCAGCTCTTTAAAGGAGATGATTTTGTGCAGTGAAGGGTGATCACCCTCCCAAATAATGGCAGGCTTGTAAGGATTTTTTTTGACATGTCGGTCGAGACAGTTGACAGAGATATTCAACTCGCCGTCTTCGAACCATTTTATGCGAAAATCATCCAAATCATAGTTAACGTCGCTGATTTTGGTCGGTTTTTTTATCCAATCGATCAGCTCGGCACGCTTCGCCCAAAAAGCATCATTAGCCTGAGGTGATTCGATAGATTTTTCATAGTCTTCGCGGTATTGTTCAGCGCTAGTATTGGCAGCAGCGATAAATTCGGCAGCAATGGGAAATGATTTTTGAGTCATCGTATTTGTCCTTTTTAATTATTATGACCTGCACGCATAACGGTCGAAAACGACGGCCTGTACAGGTGATAAGAGTCATCTTCCATAATGTGTGACACTTAATGGTTAGTTTGACAAATAAGCAGAACGGTTGCAAGGTATCAACAGCCATTCATAACAATATGCCTATATAGCGGTATACTTGATCACCCATGATAAAGTTTATTGACGAGGTGTGGTTTTGCATCTACTCGCTTTTACTATTGGTATTGGTATTGGTATTGACCAATTTAAAACATTTTTTGATTTTGGCATAAATAAAGGCATCACTGTCCAGATATCAGATAATGATATGACATTTAATCCTTGTAACCTTGTATGAAATATGGACAATAGCTACACGCGAGATACGACGCCAAAATACACCCTTCACCAAACCCTCTTATTGACCTGCTGCTATAAAGATAAGCAATCGACTCTGTTGTTGATTCGATGACGGATTTGGTGGCTGGTTTTTTAAACCTATTATTTTATGAGACTACCATGAGCAATCACCGCAATGCATCACAATACACCCACTATGATGTCATCATCATCGGCGCTGGCGCGTCAGGGCTATACTGTGCGCTGACAGCGGGTCGCCGTGGTCGGCGCGTACTGGTATTAGACCATGCCAATAAAGCGGGCAAAAAAATCCTCATGTCAGGTGGCGGACGCTGCAACTTTACCAATTACTATGTCGAGCCTGAGCACTTTATCGGTGCCAATCAACATTTCTGTAAATCAGCGCTCAGTCGTTATCCCAGCTGGGAATTTATCGGTATGGTGGCAGCACATAACATCCCTTACCATGAGCGCGAACATGGTCAGCTATTTTGTGATGATTCAGCGCAAGATATTTTGACCATGCTCCTCGCGGAATGTACGGCAGCTGGCGTACAAGTAAAGCTAAATGCGCAGATTGACAGTGTGCAAGCTATCGAAAACGGCAAGAACGCCAAATTTGAATTACTGACCACCAAGCAGCTTAGCAAAAAAGAAAAGCAAGAAAGAAAAGAATCTGCCAATCAAACCAAACTGCCGCAAATAAGCTACCGCTGTGAGTCACTCGTGGTCGCCACGGGCGGACTGTCTATTCCAACGATGGGAGCCAGTGGTTTAGGATATGAATTGGCGCAGCAATTTGGACACACGCTGATCACAACCGATGCAAGCTTAGTGCCTTTTACCTTTACGGATAAAACGGGTGAGCTTATCCGATCTTTGGCTGGTATCAGTTTGCCAGTCATCGCTAGCAATGAGCGCATCTCTTTTAAATTGCCCATGTTGTTTACCCATCGCGGGCTGTCAGGCCCTGCTATGCTACAACTATCAAACTATTGGCACACTGGCGAGACCATTAGTATCAACCTGCTGCCAAATATCGACATGACAGCGCTGCTCCTTGCGCACAAAAAATCGCACCCAAAGCAACTGATTCGGACGGTCGTCGCGGATTATACCGATAGTGGCGATGACAGTCATAAGCTACCAAAAAAGCTGCTTGCCGCGCTACAAACGCACCTTTGGGACGATATCAAAGACACCGAACTTGCCAATATTAAAGATGAGCGGCTGACGGAGCTTGGCGCGACTTTGAATGGCTGGCAGCTCAAACCCTCTGGTACAGAAGGCTATCGTACCGCTGAGGTGACCCGCGGCGGCGTAAAAACTGATGAAGTCTCCTCAAAGACCATGCAAAGCAACATGCAGGAGGGCTTATACTTTATCGGTGAAGTGCTGGACGTTACTGGTTGGCTTGGCGGCTATAACTTCCAATGGGCATGGGCCAGTGGCTTTGTCTGCGGTGAAGTGGTTTAACCTCATTTAATTATAACGATGTAGCATTGTTTAATCATAAACAGTGCTACATCGGCAGTGCTTACAGACAGCGCTTATAAACAGCATTTATAAACATTGCCATGTCTGAATGTCCAACACCCCCTAACGAGATATCCCTATTTTTATTCTACTTAAGTTGCCTTTTATCTATATTAGCCCTTGATAAATTATTAAAATAAACACAATATAGGTAGCTATAAATGTAGCGTAACTTAACAGAACTTTTTTATTAAAAAATATGCTTTGTCTGACGAGGTAATAAATGCGTCCTATTAAAAATATTCATGGTGATAAAGCGCCGCACTGGGTAGGTGACGGTTTCTATGTAAAGACCTTAATCAACCATCTTGACGACAACCCTCATTTTAATTATAGCCATACCGACCCGTTTTTGTTATTCGATTATGGCAAACCAACGACCTTTGATCCGAACCCCAATTATAAAACACAGCCGCATGGGGTCGGACAGCATCCACACAAAGGCTTTGAAACCGTCACTATCGCCTACGAAGGTGAAATCAGTCATGCCGATTCAGTAGGCGGGCAAGGGATTATTCAAAAAGGCGATGTGCAATGGATGACCGCAGGTCGTGGCATCATGCACGAAGAGTTTCATTCCGAAGCTTTCGGTCAACGCGGTGGCGTCTTTAGTATGGTACAACTGTGGGTTAACTTGCCAAGTGCGCACAAACTAACCGACCCAAACTATCAAAGCATCAAACGGGCAGAGCTGCCTATCGTTGAGTTAATCGACAGCAGCAACCCTGACCACCAAATGACGATTGGTAAGGCGGCTATCATTGCTGGTGCGTGGCAAGAAATCACAGGCGCGGCAAATACCTTTACTCCGATTAACTTATGGGATATTGAACTGCATACTGCGGGCGCGACGACGCTAAAAGTGCCCAACACCCACAATACGCTACTGCTGGTACAAGAAGGTGAGCTACTGGTCAATGGTACGTCAGTCAGTGCTGGCAATTTGATTCAATTTGATGCGCCAACTCAGCACCGCACTGATGGGCAAGCTGAGCAAACACTGACTGCTGATGCCATTGAGCTGCATTATCCTGCTACCGAAAATAGCGAGCAAGCACCAGTCAAGCTTTTACTATTGACCGGTGAACCTATCGGCGAACCAGTCGCAGGTTATGGACCCTTTGTAATGAACACCCAAGAAGAGCTCCGCCAAACATTTCGGGATTACCAAACGGGTAACTTTGTTAAATAGTTAAAATACAGGCATCAAAAAGCCACCTGACGGTCTGCGTCAGGTGGCTTTTTATTATGTGCTTATGTATCGGCTAACGGTGAGGGTGTTTTTAACACACCCTAAGGTTAGCTAATCATAAGGGCAGCTGATTATCCATTATGCTTGGTTAAGGAATGGATAATCGGTATAGCCTTCATTGCCGCCACCATAAAAACTCTCTGGATGCTGCTCATTGAGCGCCGCCCCTTCTCGGATACGCTCAACCAAATCAGGATTGGCGATATAATCACGGCCAAAAGCAACCGCATCGATATAGCCGTCTTTGATGTTTTTCTCCGCTTTTTCAGCAGTATAGCCACCAGCAGCGATGATCATATTGTCAAAAGCATCACGGACACGCTGACGGAATGCATCACTATAAGGCGTGCCACCTGCCCAATCAGGCTCAGAGATATGCAAATACATCAGACCACGCTTGTTGATCTGTTCAACTAGCCAAATGTTTTCGTCTTCGTTGTAGCCTGCTTCTACATTGTTAAACGTGCCAAGTGGCGAGATACGAATACCCACATGATCAGCATCCCATGCATCAACACAAGCATCGATAACATCAAGAGTCAGACGCGCACGATTGTCACGGCTACCGCCATACTCATCATCACGCTGATTGGTTTGCTCAACCCAAAACTGATGTAATAGATAACCGTGTGCACCATGAATCTCTACCCCATCAAAGCCTGCTTCTTTAGCATTTTTGGTCGCTTGGGCAAAATCAGCGATGACTTGCTTAATCTCATCAAGTGTCGCTGGACGTGGCGTAGTCGCTTCAACACGGATGGCGTGGTTATTGCTATCACGCAATGACGTACGCACACCGACATGCACATCAGACGCTGAGATCGGCGCTTTGCCATCAGGCTGCACGCTTTCATGCGCAACCAATCCTGTGTGCCATAACTGTACGACAATTTTGCCACCTTTGGCATGGACATTATCAACGATGGTTTTCCACGCAGTGATTTGATCTTGGGTATGGATACCCGGCGCACCAGCATAGCCTTTTGCCTGAAAAGATACCTGCGTCGCTTCAGTAATAACAAGCCCAGCACTCGCACGCTGTGAATAATACTCTCCAGCAAGTGCCGTCGGTACATCACCAGGTTCAACAGAACGCAGACGTGTCAACGGTGCCATGATGATGCGGTTTTTTAGGGTTTGCGTACCCATTTTTACGGGTTCAAATAAATTATCGTGTGCCATAAAAAGCCTTATTTGTTGTTATAAAACCATAATGATTGGTTTGTTATTAATGAATAAACAGCGCGCTCGTTTTTTAATACGCTATTTATAAGCCGTAGTCTTTATAGGGGGCAAACATGATAATTCCAAGGAAAAATGACAAACAGAAACATCAATATGGCATTATATCGGTATTGATAATACTCATTATTCAACGCCTCTTATCAGCCTATTAAGCGAATGGCTTTAATCATCTAAAAACATAAATAGCAAAATAATATTATTTATCAATAACCTGTACTCATAACCTTTTAGTCAAAAGTCTACTTGGAGAGTGTTGAACAATGACCCAATCAAGATTTTTACAACTTGAGCATCTTTTTAATGGACAACTCTAAAGACAAGTAAGTGCCAAACAATATCACCATCGAGCCGATGATCGCAGGCGTGTCCAATGCTTCACCAAGCAATAAGTAACCCAATATAATCGCAAAAATCGGAATCACCAAGGTAATACTGGTTGCACGCATAGGACCAATACTTTTTATCAATTGATTCATAAAAATCAAGGCAATGGCGGTTGAAAATACGCCAATACAAATGACAGAAACCCAAGCAGTAAGGCTAATGCTTTTACCATATGGGAATTCGTAGACTGCTATCGGCAGCATAATAATACTGGCAATGATAAGCGAACCTGCGGTAATAGCGACTGGTGAGACATTGTATAAGTAGTTTCTGGTGATATTGGCACCGACGGCATAACCGACACAGGCCAATAACGCATAGCACATTGGTAGCAACTCGGAACTTGACTCAGCGCCGTGCCCGCTACCGCCAAATAAGTTTTCACTCATCAAAATAATCACACCGATAACACCGATGACTAAACCGAGAATTTGTGTTTTTGACAGTCTGTCTTTAAAAAAGGTACTGGCGATGAAACCGCTCATCATCGGCACAGATGCATTAAGCACCGCCAACACCCCTGCGTTTACCGAGCGCGCTGAAAAGGCAAACAGGATAAAGGGAATAGCCGCAGAAAATAATCCAACCAGCGTCAACACTTTCCAATTATCCCGTATACCCTCTCTGTTTTTTGGGCTGATCAAAACAAAAACCAGCATGGTCAGTCCAGCCAAGACCACACGAAGACTCGCAAAAGCTAACGAGCCAAATTCAGGCACGCCGATACGATAAAAAATAAAAGACAGCGACCACATAAAAGATAAGGTGATAAAAATAATGAGGTCGCGGTTAGACATGGGGTGATCCTATCAAGCGTTAGACGATTGCTCCTTACTTATAAAATGGCTATTTATGAACTTCTCGTTATGAAATGATTGTTAGCAGACATTCATCATAAAAGCGCAGTTATAAAAGGCTCAGTCGTAAAAAGTATCGTGTGATAAAAAAACCTCGATGATAACTTTTTAATTGCTCGATTGATGTTGTATTTTCTGTATTTATCGCTGATTTCTTCTACAAATTCACTTTATCCAAAATAAAGTCAATATCCTTATCGCCGCGCCCTGACAAATTGACCAAAATAGTCTCATCCGCTGACATATCCTTGGCAATTTTCATTGCATAAGCGATGGCATGTGCCGACTCTAAGGCAGGAATAATGCCTTCAAGGCGCGACAATGCCATAAACGCTTCTAGACATTCAGTATCAGTCGCCGACTCATAAGTAGCCAGTTTTAAATCTCGCAGATGTGAATGCTGTGGTCCAACCCCTGGATAATCAAGACCGGAGGCAATCGAATGTACGGGAGCTGGCTCGCCTTTTTCATCAAGCAATACATAACACTTAAACCCATGAATTTCGCCTTTGACGCCGAGCGACATCGTCGCCGCATGATTAGGGGTATCCAGACCTTCACCTGCGGGTTCCACGCCTATTTTTTCTACATCTTTATCATCAAAAAAGCCGCTAAACATACCAATTGCATTGGAGCCGCCGCCAATACAAGCAACTACCTTATTGGGCAGCTTACCCGTCGTTGCTAAGAACTGCGCCCGCGCTTCATGTCCGACCACTGACTGAAAATAGCTGACCATTTCAGGATAGGGCGCTGGTCCCAATGCCGAGCCAATCGCAAACATACTGGTATCGAGCTCATTAAGATAGGTTTCAAAGGCGCTATCGACCGCTTCTTTTAGCGTACCAGCACCGCGTGAGACTGGTACGATATTGGCGCCCAAAATCTTCATACGACTGACGTTTGGATGCTCCTTTTTAATATCGACCACACCCATATGAATCTCACACTCCAAACCCATCAATGCTGCTGCCGTTGCTAACGCTACGCCGTGTTGCCCTGCGCCCGTTTCGGCGATCACTTTGGTTTTGCCCAGCTTTTTAGCCAGTAGGACTTCGCCCAAACAGTGATTAATCTTATGCGCACCCGTATGATTCAAATCTTCACGCTTAAAATAAATCTGCGCGCCGCCGCAATGCTCGGTCAAACGCTGCGCATGATAAATAGGACTTGGACGACCAACATAGGTCTCACGCAAGCGCTTCATCTCAGCGATAAAATCGTCATCTTTAGTGATTTCACGGAAGCCTACTTCGATTTCTGCCATGGCTTTGGCAAGCTCAGGATGACCAATTTTGCCACCGAACTCGCCATATAAGCCATCGTTATTCGGTAGTATTGATTGATGTAAACCGTAGCCAGCTGCTGTATTTTGCGTTGTCATAGTTAAGCCTTGTTATTTTAAATGGAGTATTAGTATTGGCATTTTTGCCGAATTATTTAGCTTTTTTAAGGATAAGAATAGTGAATGTATTTGTGTTCTAGTACATTGAAACAAGATAATAAGCGAAATTCTCTATTCGGTCAAGTTTACACGTCACTCTAAAAATAATTGACTAAGTGACTGGCTAAGACATTGACTAAAAACTGGCAAGAATAATCGTTGAATGAAAGCCCAATTTGCCTATAAGTATTACAGCGATCGTGTGACTGAAATAATAACGCAACCTATGTTTGCTAATATGATGCTCGCTTAACTTAGCGCACCTTTGCAGTCTAAAGCTAATATTATTTCATACGGGCTTTTTAGCTTAAATATCAAATTAGGATACACCATGCAACGACGCCAACTGATTAAAGCCACGGGTTTAAGCTTAGGCGCTATTAGCACCTCCGCTGCAGTGAGTGGTTGCCAAACGCTTGCCAAGCAGCCAAAACTACCAAGCAAAATTACTCAAGCTGGACATTTTCCTAATATCATCGTTGGTAGTGGCTACGGCGGTGCGGTATCGGCGCTACGGTTGAGCGAAAAAGGTCATAAAGTGTTGATACTTGAGATGGGTATGCGCTGGGACAGAACACCCGAACATAATACCTTTTGCAAAATGATTAACGCTGATAAACGCTCAAGCTGGTTTAGCAATATGCCAAACGCCCCTATTCCCATTCCGATACCTATCAAAAAGTACCCTGGGGTTTTAGATTTAATCGAATATGATGATATGAAAGTCTTCGCAGGGCGTGCTTATGGTGGCGGCTCTATCGTCAATGGCGCGATTGCCATTCAGCCCAGACGCTCGCACTTTGAAGAAACGTTTCCTTGGATTGATGCTGATGAGATGTACGACACTTATTTCCCGCGTGCTATGCGAGAATTAAAAGTCAGCCAAATTCCTGAGTCATTTTTTAATGAGTCCGAGCATTACGAATTCACCCGCTCTGCTGAACGTCAAGCAGAAAAGGCGGGACTCAAAACAGAGTTTTTCGGTAATAGCTACGATTTTGACTATATGCAAAAAGAAGCGAAGGGCGAAGTCTATAAATCTGGCCTTGGCGGTGAAGTCATTTATGGTAATAATGCTGGCAAATTTTCACTTGATTTAACCTACCTAAAAGACGCCGAAGCCACCGGCAATGTCACGGTCAAAACCTTGCGCAAAGTCAATAGCATCCAAGCACTCGATAACGAGCAACTTAGATTAGAAGTTCATGTGTTAAATACTACAGGCGGCATCGATAAAGTTGAACATTACACTTGCGATAAGCTATTTCTAAATGCGGGCAGTACTGGCACCTCAGAGCTGCTACTCAAAAGCCAAGCGGAAGGCAAATTAAACAACCTAAACGAACATATTGGTCAGCACTGGGGGCCAAACGGCAATATCATGACCGGTCGCAATTTCGTCCACGCTGCTGGCACCACCCAATCTACCATTCCGGTCAAAGGCATCGACATGTGGGACGGCGATAGAGACGGCTCAAAATACAAAATCTTTGCCGAACTCGCGCCATTGCCATTGGGACTTGAGACTTGGACAACGCTATATCTCGCCATCACTGACAACCCAGAACGCGGCAACTATTACTTTGACAAAGCGAGCAAAACCGTCAAACTAAACTGGAAACGCGAGCAAAATGAGTACTCAGTAAATGCTGCCAAAGAGCTGATCGAAAAGCTCGGCAAATTAAATGGTGGCTCTACATCAAGCTTACTGTTTACCAAAGGCTTCGGCGATAACTTCTGCTATCACCCACTAGGTGGCTGCGTATTAGGTAAAGCGACTGATGAGTTCGGTCGCGTCAAAGGTCATAAAAATATCTACGTGCAAGATGGGGCGTTAATCCCTGGTAGCGCTGGCGTGAATCCGTATGTGTTTATCACCGGACTTGCGGAGCGTAATTTGGCGGCTATTCTAAAGGAAGATTTTGGGTAGGTCGTAGAAGGGTTTCAAAAGTTAAAAGTATGAAAACGCTCTTAAGGAGCGTTTTTTTGAGTTTTGGATTTGATGGAATAGTTCTGCTAGCAACTTACATCTACTCATCTGAACTCTATAAGGTCTAGATAAGTATATCTATTTGATTTCACGATAGGAGGGGTTGAATAAACATATTCAATAAACCCATTCCAATACATCCCTTTAGTATCTCGAATTACGGCATCGATAATTTCTTTGATATGAGACTCTAAAGTTGGCTTCTCCCCTAGGTACTGAAATATTATCTTTGGAGTACCGTATATCGTTTGTGTTTCAACTATACCAATATCAGGATCTCTATACGCAACGTCATAAACATCACGTACGAAGGGTCCATAATTATCAAAATACCACTTTATATTTGTAACTTGATTGCCTGTAGTTCTAACAGCTTCCCAGTCAGTTAAATAAATTAATTTAGTTAATCTAGCGTTAGATAATTCATGTGAGTGTGGATAAATAACACAAATATATTTTATTAAATTACTGATTATATTCATATCTTTTCCTCACTTATTATAGTTTTATTCAAGATAGCGTGATTATAATCTAAAAGTTCCAAAACAATACTATCATGCTCATCCAGGATACGGTTTATTTCGGATAAATCAAATTGCTCATTAACAGTAGTACTCTCACACAAGAGTACACCAATACGATCGCCTAAGTTCTTAGTAATCATATAAGGATAGAAGCTTCTACTTTGCATGTTGAACCTTCTTGCAACCTCCATATTAATTCCAAGAGCCTTAGTCTCTTTTAGATATTCAACATCGTTACCACTCAAATGGATAGTGCTAGTATTAGTGTGACTACTTACAAAAGCTCTGCCAATAACACCTTCATCTTTTGGGAACCTCAACCTATTGGTTTTGTTATAGTTCACATTAACACTATATCTGCCGAAAATATGTAAGAAATCTTGTTCATCTTTATTGCTATCTACACTTATAAGCATATAAAGAGAAATTCGTTCATTAGGTGTAAACTCTAGCTTTTTGGATAAAAAAGCTAGAAATCTTGAAGTTATCTCTCTTGATTCGGATAAATGCTGTGTTTTTAGTTCAGTTATCGCTTCTTGAGCGTCATTGAGATTCTGTTTTATTTCACTTAATTCTTTATTTCTCTCTTCAACTTCAAGATTGAGTCTTATTTTTTCATTAATTAGTAGACCTCTTGCAAAAGTGGCAGAGGATTTTACAATAACTAATGCACTCACAACTGGCTGGAAACCATGCCAAACATAGATAAGCTACTTGAACAGAATGATGCAGGCTTTAAGCGCTACACAGGCATTCATAAAACTACCTTTTATGAAATGAAAGATGTCCTGCAGCAGCATGAAGCACAAAAGACTAAATCAGGCAGACCGAGTGCCCTTAGCTTAGAAGCGCAAATACTATTAGCGCTTACCTATTGGCGTGAGTACCGAACGCTCTATCACATCAGTACGGACTTTGGCATTCACGAATCGTCTGCCAGTCGTATTATTCGTAGAATAGAAGACATACTGATTCATTCTGGCAGGTTTGAGTTGCCTAAAAAATTGCCTAGTAGAGTCGATGAGGACATTAATTGGTCAGTCGTCATCGTCGATGCGACTGAAACCCCGATTGAGCGTCCAAAAAAAACCAAAGAGACTACTACAGCGGCAAGAAAAAACAACACACCTTAAAAGCACAAGTGATGGTTCACTGGCAAACAGGTTTAATACTAGATGTTCAAACGTCCAAAGGCTCTACTCACGATTTTAAGCTGTATAAAGATACTTGTCCTGACTGGCTTCCTTGTGACACTAAGCTATTAGCGGATAGTGGCTATCAGGGCATTGCAAAGTTACATGAACAAAGCTTCATCCCCTTTAAAAAGCCACGTGGGGGTCAGCTGTTGGATCTTTGCAAACAAGCTAATCACTATCTGGCTAAGTTTCGCATTATGGTTGAACACAAAATAGGCTTAATCAAACGGTTTAAAATGGTCGCTCATAAATATCGCAATCGTCGTCAGCGCTATGATCTTAGAATGAAGCTGTTCGCCGGTCTTGTTAATTTCGAGCTTAGCTTATGACTTTTGCAAGAGGTCTAGTGTATTAGTTTCGGCAAACTCCCTGTCCCTTTTCTTCTTATTTTTATATATGAATAAGATATATAGGGGTAAAATAAGAAATAAAATATAGAAAGCCTTATTTTCCCAAACCTTACTGTATGGGATGCTATCATCTCTTATAATTTGTATAAAAGAGCCAACTGAAGGTGTAAAAATAATACCTATTAGAAAAAGCACTAGACCTTCAATAGTTTTAAAAAACTCTAATACATTACTCTCTAACCATCTAGCAGTTCTTACGAGAAAAGAATCGTTTTCTAGATCAGACATCCTTTATAAAGCCTTAAGCTACAAGAAATACCCCATTATACCTATTATCATTATGAATCTATCAATATATGTTGAGCTTAAGACTTTATTTTTCTTAAACTTGAACTGAACAATCTTAACGTAATATTATTTAATAATTATCTAAGATACAAGCAAATGAAACTTCTATACGTCATTAGTTGTCGTTCGACCCTACTTAGAAACTATATTAGGAATATCTTTCCAATTTTATATTGTCTATAGCTCTATACAAGTAAATATCAATGCATGAAACGCCATTCAATACGTGCATTATTGATAATAACTAAAACCATTCGAGAAAAAGGACAAACAATGAAACTGCGCATCTTAAAATCTAGCGTTACCAACCCTTGGTTTAACCTCGCGACCGAGGATTGGATATTTAATACGCTCAATCCCGACTCGCACACGCTATTCTTATGGCGCAATAGCGAGACCGTGGTCATTGGGCGCTCGCAAAACCCATGGGTGGAATGCAAAATCGATAAGATGGAAGCCGACGATGTGTTTTTGGCGCGGCGTCAGAGTGGCGGTGGCGCGGTGTTTCATGATTTAGGCAATACTAACTTTACCTTTTTATCGCCCAAAGACGACTACGACCAAGAAGCGAACTTTACCATTATTATTAATGCGCTAAAAAAGTTAGGCATAGACGCGGATTTATCAGGTCGTAATGACATGCAAGTCGGTGATAAGAAAATATCAGGTAGCGCCTTTAAACATGCCGCCGATCGCAGCTTTCATCATGGTACGTTGCTCGTAAATGCCAACATGCAAAAGCTGGGCGATTATCTCAATCCGCATCCGCTTAAGCTAAAAGCAAAAGGCATTAAATCTGTCCGCGCTCGCGTCGCCAATTTGGTTGAGTTTAATGCAGACATCAATCACGAGATCTTATCCGAGGCGATTATCGAGGCATTTTGTGAATATTATCGTGACACTGATTATGGCGACACTACGCCAGTCGAAGAATTGGATGAAGCCAGTCTCGCCAAGCAGCCGACATTGAACAAATATTATCAACAAATGGCAGATTGGGATTGGCGCTTTGGCAAAACACCTGAATTTTCCCATCATATTGAGACACGCTTTGATTGGGGTACTATTGACTTGCACCTTGATGTGAAGCAAGCAGTGATACGCGATGTGGTTATCTTCTCTGATGCGCTAAACGTTGAACTGATTGACCAGTTAAAAGATGCCCTGACTGGCGTTAAATATAATAAAGAACCTATTAAAGCCAAGTTGGACGAATTAGGTAAGGCTCATTCTGATTTGGCAGCGCAGATTGATGACGTGTCTGTGTGGCTGCTTAGGGAAATGGAAGGTTAGATTTTTGCTTGTTATTAATAATGAATAAAGAGGCTCAATCTCTTATTGCAGTCAGTATTTCAATCGCCTTTATACTTTGCACGGATTAGTCTTTCTGTCTAGATCATACTCTTAGATAAACTTAAGTTTGATATTTTACGCTTTAGCCATCTATAATGTGATGCAAATAATAGATCCGCTATAAAAGTCCAAACTTTAAACGTTTAAGCAAGGTAGCACTATGGCAGCCTATATCACCGTCGGCGCAAAGACCTCTCACGGTGGGACGGTCATCTCCGGCTCAGCGCACACCACTCATAACGGTATCCCTGTCGCGCGTAAAGGCGATAAAGTTATATGTAAAAAATGCAAAAAGGTCACCACCATTCTTAGTGGTGATGCATCCTTTATTGTCGATGGTGCGCCTATTGCACGTGGCGGCGATGTTACTAGCTGCGGCGCTAAGCTGATTGCTATTCAGCAGTCATTTGCGGAGTCAGGTTTTGATGTAGGCAGTATTGCGCAGGCAGCGCCTTTGGTGTTTCCGAAGTCGGATATGAGTAATTCCTCCGAAGAACAATATGACGAACAATTTCAAGTTTTAGACGAAAATGATCAACCTATATCTAACGTGGACTATCAAGTTCTTGACACTGAAACGCAAGAAGTTTTGGCTACTGGTACAACCGATTCAGAAGGCTTGACTAAACGCGTAAGTACTGACATCGGAAAAAGTATAAATATTATTTTTATTTAATATTTTAAGTAGGGATTAATTATGGATGGGCTTTTAAAAACTTTAGGTATTAGAGCAAAGACTAATACTAATACTGGTTCTAGACAGCAGGTAAGTCCAGTAAGATTTATTAAATCCACTAAGGAAAGTGACGGGACTGATAGTGGCTGGCTTCGTGTTAGATTGGATAATTCAAAATCTGCATCTCTTTGTGAAAGAACAAAAATTCAGATTACTAACAGTAAAGAAGGAAGAACTTACTTTAGAATAATGGATGGGAGTTTTAAGGGTAAGTTAGCTTCACTTACTGATGGAAATGCGAAGCTATACCTTTCAGGAGAAAAACCTACAATATCCTCTTCTGGTGCTGTGATAGAAGTTATATATTCGGGCAAAGAACGTACCATATATTCTGTAATTCGTAAAGATATCAGGCAAATTCCTGCACGTTTAAGTTTTACGGGAAATACAGCAACCGTTTCGTTGACTACTATAGGAGCTGATTCACTGAATCCTTTGCCCGAGGGAACATACAATATATTAGTCCCTGATGTTCCTCATGATAAAGAGTATACAGAACAATATAAACCTGCGTACCCTGCTTTAAAGTGTCATCAAGTATGGTTCCCTATAGAATATCAGACTAATAACCGTTACGTACATGTAGGTGCTATCTCTGAAGGTTGCGTTACTGTACTAGATCTTAAGTTATGGAATCAAATATACGATTATTTAATAAGTCATCGTCGAACTGATCTAAGATACGTAGGCAAGCTGATAATTAGGAAAATATAATGATAAAAGTCGCCTTCACTTTATGCGTACTAATAACGCTTGCCTCATGTACCTCTAACGATGATATTGATCATGAGCAGACACGTATTGTTTCTCAAGACCATGACAAGTCCATAATAGACAGCGAGCTCTCATCATCAGAAAATTCGACAGTTTACGAATATGAAGATTCTGAAGCCATTTTACGTCATGTCGTTGATGGATGGAAAGCTCCTAAAAGCCTCGCTAAAAAAGAAGAAAGCTATCAATTTTTGCTTAATCTTGAAAAAAAGGGAGACATTGAGTTTGCTCAGCAGAACTATGGTACAGCATGGAATAGATATAGTACGGCTTCTATTTACTATCCTTCGCCTAAAGTACTAGTAAAAGCTGGTGACGCACAGGTACTTCATATTCTAAATAGGTATGAAACTATATGTGATTGTGATAGTAATGATTTACCAGAAGACATAAGAAGAAAAAATTTTCAGTTAGATTACTTGCAGTATATTATTAGAAGAGAATATGGTTTAGCACTTGATTTCAACCGCTACCCTAAGAAAGACTACAACGATGAACAGAGTCTAAGTAAAGAACAAGAACAACAGTTGATTAGCAAAATTGAATGTTTAAATCAGAAACTTGATTTTGAAGGTGACTCAGCTGATGTTTCAATTATAAAGCCATGTCTTGATTGATCAATCGCAAAAAAAGGTCGATTGCATACCCGTACCACAGGGTAAAACTTATGAGCAAGTGAGTCCGAATCAGCCAATTAAATAAAGTTTCCTAATGAGGTTTTGATGTATCAAAGAAAAATCACCCCTTTAATTCAGTCTTTATTACTGGTCACGTTATTCTCTAGTGGCTTGATGGCTGCTGCTTGTTCAGCGGAGTCATCAAACACTCCTATACTGTCAAATCAAAGCACTCCTGCTGAGATATACGAACTTGGCCTTGCCTACTATGAGGGTAACTCAGTTCCTCAGGATTATGAAAAATCTTTTAGCCTATTTAAAAGAGCTGCTGATCAAGATTATGCTCCTGCTAAATATGATCTCGGTACTATGTATTATGAAGGTATTGCTGTTGAGAAAGATTATAAAAAAGCATTTAAGTGGTTCCAACAAGCTGCTAACCAAGGGTATTCTAAAGCTCAATTCAATCTCGGTGTTATGTACCATGAAGGTATCACTGTTGAAAAAGATGATCTAAAAACATTTAAATGGCTTCAACGATCTGCTAACCAAGGGGACGCCGACGCTCAGCATCATATAGGCGTCATGTATCATGAAGGTATTGGTGTGGAACAAGATTATAAAAAAGCAATGCAGTGGTATACCAAAGCCGCTGATCAAGGATTAGATGTAGCACAATTTAATATCGGTGATCTTTACGAACATGGTTATGGCGTGCCGCAAGATTATGACAAAGCTTTTGAGTGGTACAAAAAGGCTGCTGATCAGGGAAACCAAGAAGCAAGCAATCGAATAGGTAGATTGGTTATGAATGGTAAAATCGATGATAAAGATATCGTCATTTATAGCACACAGGAAACTGGTCTTACATTAGGCGATATTGAAAAAATGAGCCAATGATAATGATGAGCCAGATATTAACTTAGGTAACCTAACAGTCATATGTTTCGTGATACGCTATCTTAGACTTAATTATTTTTTCAATATGCTCAACAAATACTTTTGTCTCAGGTCTACTATCTTCGTCAATAATTAGCAGACCTCCTATCGAAACATAGCAGACACCAAAAGACTTAGTGGGTAATAGATTAGTCCACTTATATGAAATATTATTCTCTAGTTTTACAGTTTGCCAATAGTTCGATAAATAATAATCTCCTGTCATAGATTGCCACGTGCAAACTTCAGATTCAGTTATGATTGAGCTAACAAGTAATGGGGTTTGAAAAAGTATGTCTTTGTGCAGCCCATCAAATGCTCGGATAACGAAAGCCGCAGGATGGTTCGGAAACTCTTCTCTTTCCCTTGACCGTCGCATACTCTGTGCTTGCTGTGTCTGAAAAGATTGGATAGTTCTGATATCAACCTCGTCAGCCATTTTATACTCTACATCACGTATAGGCTTTGAATACAATGAATCTAAAAGCTCTACATCACTTAATGATATAGATAAACAGCCAATAATTCTTTCGTCGTCTTCCTCTCGTACGCCGCCATACATGCTAACGCCAATGACACAATTATCAAATATCCATTCACAGTGTTCTACTACGTTGCCACTACAGTAATGGCTATCGGAGGAGTAGTTTGACTCTGATCCTAAATATGCTATTAGCTTTTTAATCACTGGTTGTCTATTAAATAGTTGTGCTGGGATGTTGATCCATATTGAATCTATCAATCGGTCATCATCTGCTACACTAAAATGACAGTAAGCAACTTTAAGAGACCACATTTCAGACAGTTTTATAGTGACTGTTTCAGGCATATAGCTTTCTTCATAAGAATGCGTTACCGTATCTTTTTCAGGAAGCTGAGCTTTTATATCAGATAACTTATCACCCCATTTAAAATTTACGTCACCAAATTGGAAGTGTTCCTTTCTCATACCTCTTAGCCTTTATCCAAATAGTAATTTAAAGATACTTATAGCTTTTTACGATCATCTATACACTGAGCAAGTCTATATTATCTAACAAAAAAAGCGGCAAGATAATCTATCTTGCCGCTCTCATTACTTCTGAACTAAACCCTAAATCGCTGCCGCAACCTCAGCACCATCTCTTATGGCACGCTTAGCATCCAACTCAGCAGCAAGTTTTGCGCCACCGATTAGATGGTATTGCGCATCTGGTGCATCACCGACATTTGGCATCAGCTCTACGACCGACTCTTGACCAGCACAGACCACAACGCTATCGACACGCAATAGCTGGCTTTGACCTTGATTGTTGGTAATCCAAATACCTTCATTGGTGATCTTATCGTACTGCGCACCTGATACTTGGATGACACCGTGTGATTTGACATGGGCACGATGTACCCAGCCCGAGGTTTTATTCAGCCCACTGCCCAAGCGACCTTTGGTGCGCTGCATCAAGTACACTTGGCGGATAGGTTTAATAGCTTCAGGCTTAATCAGTCCACCCTCAGTTTGATAGTTAGTATCATTAGTCACGCCCCACTCTTCACGCCACTCTTCGATAGACTGCGCTTTTGGACGATAGCTTGGATCTTTTAATAATTCAGGACCAAGTTCATCTAATGGCTGACCATGTTTGGCGGTCAGATATTCACTGACGTCAAAGCCAATACCGCCAGCACCGATGACGGCAACCGTATCACCAACTGATTTTTCACCAGAGAGTAATTCCGCATAGCTCATTACTTGTGGCAAATCCGCGCCTTCTAACTTGCCAGCTAGGCTTCTAGGGACAACACCAGTTGCGACGATGACATGATGGAATTTGGCTTTCTCAAGCATGGCTTTATCAACTTTGGTATTGAGTTTAATCTCAACGCCTAAGTGCTCAAGCTCATTAATATAATAGCGGATGGTCTCAAAGAACTCTTCTTTACCAGGGATAACTTTGGCGTAGTTAAACTGTCCACCTAAGATATCTTTTGCTTCAAATAAGGTAACCTCATGCCCACGTAACGCGGCGACGTGAGCCGCTGACATACCAGCAACACCGCCACCGATGACGGCGACTTTTTTAGGTTTCTTGGTTTTCTTATAAACCAATTCTGTCTCATAACACGCTTGTGGATTAACCAGACAAGTCGAGCGTTTATTTTCAAAGGTATGATCGAGACAAGCTTGATTACAGGCGATACAGGTATTAATGCGATCGGCTTGACCATCTTTGGCTTTATTGACCCAATGGGCATCGGCTAAAAATGGACGCGCCATTTGAATCATATCAGCCTGACCACTAGCCACGATTTCTTCAGCCGTTTCTGGCATATTGATACGGTTGGCCGCCATCATGGGAATGCTAATATGCTTTTTAATTTCAGCAGTGAAATCTACAAAAGCGGCACGTGGTACGCTGGTGACAATCGTCGGTACACGCGCTTCATGCCAGCCGATACCGGTGTTCATAATGGTGACGCCCGCTTCTTCTAACGCTTTGGCGACGGTGATGACTTCATCCATAACGTTGCCGTCTTTGACCAGATCAATCACTGACAAGCGGAATAAGATAATGAAATCTTCACCAGCAGCTGCGCGTACGGCTTTGACGACATCGACCGCCAGCTTCATACGACCTTGAATATCACCGCCGTATTCGTCGGTACGTTGATTTACATGACGCGATAAAAACTGATTGAGCAAATAACCTTCTGAGCCCATGATTTCCACACCGTCATAACCCGCTTGCTTGGCAAGCTTAGCTGAACGGGCATAATCCTTTACCGTTTGTTCGATGTTTTTAATGCTCATCTTACGCGGCTTAAAGGGTGAAATTGGTGACTTTATTGGACTAGAGGAGACGACAAACGGATGATAGCCGTAACGACCACTGTGCAAAATTTGCATGATGATTTTGCTGTCATATTTATGCGCCGCACGGGTCATTCGTTGATGATTAATCACGTCAGCGCGCGTATTCATGGTACCACCAGCAGGGAGCAACCAGCCTTCGCGATTGGGTGAAATACCGCCAGTAATCATCATCGCTACGCCACCTTTGGCACGTTCAGCAAAATATGCCGCTAGCTTACCATAATTATAAAAACGGTCTTCAAGCCCCGTGTGCATTGAGCCCATCACCATGCGGTTTTTAAGCGTGGTAAAGCCCAAGTCTAATGGCTCAAATAAATGTGGGTAGTGTTCATTGGTGCTAGCAGTTTCGATGGTATTGGCAGTACGGCTGGCGGACATATCATTTTCCTTATGAATGGTTTGTGGAAATGCTTATTAAAGCTGGCCGGGCTTTTTAAAAGTAAGATTTTTAAAAATGAGGCTTTTAGAAATAGTTAAGCGATAGGATTTAACATCACTGGTATCGTAACACACCGCCATTATCATCAGCTATGCAGACAAGCGACTGATGAGTGAACACTATGTGCATTAGACTAATTGATCATGTGATTCAATATAAGCAAGCGCTAAAAACATACTCGCTTTTCACAGAGCATTGTCTATAATGGACGAACAAATATTTACCGTGAGTCACCTATCAGCGAGTTGCTACAAGGAATGTCAGCAAAAATATTAACGGCTTATCAAATTGCGATAAATAGCGAAGCCAACTTTATAGCAAGTTTGTAGCGTATTCACTGAATTATAACAGCAAGATAAAGGACTATCCCCATGACAGACTTCCACACAGGTCTCGGCAAAAATACTGCCAACCATCAACCGCTTACCCCTATCGACTTTATTATCCGTAGCGCACAGGTCTATCCCGATAAAACTGCCATCATTTATGACGATTTAGAACACAATAACCTCATGCAAACGTGGCAACAGACTTATGACCGTTGTCGTCAATTGGCGGATGGTCTACGCAAATTAGGCATTGATAAAAATGACACAGTTGCAGTCATGATGCCAAACACCCCAGCGATGATCGAATGCGCCTTTGGTGTACCGATGTCAGGCGGGGTACTTTGCACCCTTAATACCCGCCTCGATATCAATGCCCTGACCTTTTGTCTGCAACACTCAGAAGCCAAAGTGTTGATTCTAGATAGCGAGTTTGCTGAGCATGCTGAAATTATCGACGAAGCATTTCCCAATCTAATCGTGATTCATGCGACCGATGCGGCGCTCGATATTGAGCGTTTTGGGCAAATGAGCTACGAAGCATTAATCGCCAGCTCAGACAATTTGGATAATTGGGAAAAGCCACTCGATGAATGGGATGCTATCGCGCTCAATTATACCTCTGGCACGACGGGTAAGCCAAAAGGTGTGGTCTATCATCATCGCGGCGCGACACTCAACGCTGTCTCCAATATTTTAGATTGGGATATGCCCAAGCACCCGATGTATCTATGGACGCTACCATTATTTCACTGTAATGGTTGGTGCTTTCCCTGGACGATTGCCGAACGTGCGGGCGTCAATGTCTGCTTGCGTAAGATTGATGCTGATTTGATTTTGCAGCTGATTGCCAAGCATAAAGTCACGCATTATTGCTCAGCGCCTGTGGTGCATAATATGATTGCTGGCGGCAAACCTGAATATAAAAAAGCGATTAATCATGAAGTCAAAGGCTGGGTCGCTGGTGCGCCGCCGTCTGAAACCATGCTCGCTGCCATGGAAGACATGGGCTTTCATATCTCGCACGTTTACGGTCTCACCGAAGTCTATGGTCCGGTCACCGTCTGCGCGGAACAAACAGAATGGGATGAGCTGGATATCGCTGCTCGTGCACAAAAGAAATCACGTCAGGGCGTAACGTCACATTTAATGACTGGCTTTGAGCTATTTAAACAAGGCACCACGGAGCCAGTTGCCGCTGATGGTGAAGAGATGGGTGAACTGGCACTGCGCGGTAATATGGTGATGAAAGGTTATCTAAAAAGCCGTAAAGCCACCGAAGAAGCCTTTGCTGATGGTTGGTTCCGTACTGGTGATTTGGGCATTAAATATCCTGATGGTTATATAAAAATCATGGACAGGCTTAAAGACATTATCATCTCAGGTGGCGAAAATATCTCTAGCATCGAAGTCGAGAACGTTTTATATAAAATGCCAGAAATCCAAAGCTGCGCTGTCGTCGCCGCGCCGCATGATAAATGGGGCGAAGTACCTGTCGCCTTCATCGAGATTCATGAAGGCAGCACCTTGCAGCGCGACCATGTGATGGAACATTGCAAGCAGCATTTGGCGGGTTTTAAAGTGCCCAAATATATTATCTTTGCTGAAATTCCAAAAACCAGCACCGGTAAAGTGCAGAAATTTGAGCTGCGTCAAGCGGCCAAGTCATTAGCACACGAAATGCCAAAAGTAATGGCAAGCGCCAAGTAAGACTTTATCATTAAGCCTTAATAATACGGAAGTATCGTTAATATTAATGAAGCATCATTGATAAAAAAAGGTCAGCCTAATTGAATTAGACTGACCCTTTTATTGCGCTAAAAAAACCAAGCCAATATCAAGTAAGCTTAGGTTCTAGCCACTGATACACCAACATCCCAACTATCATCGCTGGGATAAAGACATAGGCCTGCCACTGTCCTGTACCAAGCAGCACAATACCGGGACCTGGGCAAATACCGACTAAGCCCCAACCGATACCGAATAGCATCGCGCCGATTAACAATTTTTTATTAATAGTGGTTTTAGTTGGCATCTCAATTAAGGTGCCAATCCAACTGGTCTTTTGACGCTCAGCCAACTGCACGCCGACTATCGCTACCATTAGACCGCCGCCCATCACCAGTGCTAGAGAAATATCCCATGCACCAAAGACGTCCAAAAAGCCCTTTACTTTTACAGGATCGGTCATGCCTGATATCAGCAGTCCAAAGCCAAATAATAACCCTGCCAGTAATCCAATTATATTTTTTAGCATGTTTTTTCTCGCACCTAATGTGTTAATCCAAGCGGTTATAACCATCCGATATAAACAATAGTCATCGCTATCTTCGCAACGTACTGTCTATGTGGTTTTTAAATCAAACCCAAGACATGACGACCAATATAAACGGTCACAATACCAAATAACATAAAGGTCACCGTCGCCGCCATCGATCGTGGTGACAGTCGCGCATTACCGCAGATACCATGTCCACTGGTGCAACCTGAACCCAAACGTGTCCCAAAACCAACCAGCAATCCTGCCCCGATAAGCAGTGGCAAAGAGCTACTAATCTCTATATCAGGTAACGGTTTTACCAGACCATAAAGTAATGGCGAGATAACAAGACCAAGTATGAATAACACCTGCCACATCTCGACGCGCTTGGGTTTTAAGAGACTTGAGAAAATACCACTAATACCCGCAATACGACCAATGCCCAATAGCAATATGACCGTTGCAACGCCCAGCATCAGCCCGCCTACCAAGGAAATTGGCGTAAAGGCTTGCCAATCTATTTGTATACTCATAATATTTACCTAAGCCAATTTTTATCAAAACAGTTTTGAATTTCGTTTTATATAAATACATTATATTATAAAATATAATAAATAGGTAAAAAAATACTGAACCCTCGTTACAAGGGCTCAGTATTCTTTTTACTTAAAGAACATCTTACGAGATAAAGATATTATTTTGCCAATACTGCATCAAGTGCAGTTTCAAAACGCTGTACTGCTCCGTCTACATCAGTCAATTTATCTAGACCAAATAAACCTAAGCGGAACGTTTTAAAGTTATCCGGCTCACCAACTTTTAACGGTACACCAGCAGCGATTTGCATGCCTGTTTCGGCAAACGCACTGCCTTTATGCATATCATCGCGATCGGTGTAAGCAACCACGACGCCTGGCGCTTCAAAACCTTTCGCCGCAACGCTTTCAATGCCTTTAGCGGCTAATACTTCACGAATACGGTTGCCCAATTGCCACTGCGCATCACGCAATTTATCAAAGCCAATCTCTTTTGACTCTAAAATAGTATCGCGGAATTGACGTAAGCTATCGGTTGGCATGGTGGCATGATAAGCGTGACCGCCATTTTCATAGGCACGCATGACATTTAACCACTGCTTTAAGTCTAAGCTAAAGCTATCTGATTCTGTATTGTCTACTTTTTCGATTGCCGCAGCGCTTAGCATGACTAAGCCTGCACACGGAGTGCTGCTCCACCCTTTTTGCGGGGCGCTGATGAGAACATCAATACCCAAGTCTTTCATGTCCAACCACACACAACCTGAAGCGATACAATCAATAACCAATAAACCGCCAACGCTATGTACAGCCGCGCTTAGCGCTTTGATATAGTCTGATGATAAAATAATACCCGATGATGTTTCGACGTGCGGCGCAAAGACCACTGCTGGTTTCTCTGCTTTAATTTTAGCAACGGCTTCATCGATATCAACGGGGGCAAATGGCTTTGGTGACTCACCCTCTTCACGATGTGCCGTCAATACCGTAGACGACTTGGCGATTTTGCCTTTTTCTAAAATTTGCGTCCAGCGATAGCTAAACCAACCGTTACGAATAATGAGGCAATCTTCGTCATTGGCCAATTGGCGCGCAACGGCTTCCATTCCATAAGTACCAGCACCGGGTACAATGACCACTGCTTCGGCGTTATACACGGATTTTAAGTCGCTAGATAAGTCATTCATCACTTGCTGAAAGACTTTTGACATGTGGTTTAAGGCGCGGTCAGTATAGACCACTGAGTATTCTAATAAGCCGTTTGGATCAATATCTTGACGTAATGCAGTCATAGGAAGCTCCTAGTTTATAGTTAGATAGTTTAATTTTTCTCAAGCATTGGCTATAGCAAAATCCAGATACTCTCTTAAACCAACCTGCCTTAATAACGCTAACCAATCTAGACACCTACTGTTCGCCAACTTAGCCAAATAATGCTTCTAATTAGATAACATGGGTGTGAAATAACGTTTTTGTTAAATAATATGGCTATCAAATAGCATTGCTGACCAATAGCATAGTCGTTAGATTGCATAGCAGCTAGATACTACTATGGGTAGTATTAACTGAATATTAATGTGGGGTAATAGTCGAGAGCATGACGCAGGGTTGACGATATAGCACTTTATCCTAGCGCTATTGCCGTTGGTGATTGTGTTTTGCACGCCGTGTTTTTATTGATTTTAGACAAAGTCGTACAGAACAGGTGCGCCACTATAGGGGCTACGCGGTGGTAGGCTAATAATGGTCACTAACAACTGATGAGATGAATAGGCATCAAGCGAGAACATATACACTAAGGTTTTTAGAAAATAACCGCTCGCGTATAACAAAAGATTATCATCGCTTAATATACTCATAACAGCTTGATATTAGCACTGATAATGCAGGTTGACAACGATATGTTTGCGCAATAATAAGGTTTGCGCCGCTTATGTTTTTTTGATTAGTCAATAATAACTATCGACGTCCGCGATGAGCCTCTTGCAGCCCAGACACCACAAAGTCTAGCAGCTCACTATCCCCTTCACGGGCAGCCTTGCGCATGAGCTTCGATGGTGCGTGGGTTAGCGTCTGCGCCAAGCGGCGTGACAGCTCAATGATAATATCTTCAGGACTGGCATTATCCTGTTGTAGCTTGGCAATGGATTCATGCAGGAGTTTATCTACTTGGTCCTGCGTATGCGCGCGATACTGCTGAATGTCTTTACCGACTTGGCGCACTTGAAAGCTGCGATCCATCTCAACGACTAATTGGCTAACGAGCAGTTCGGCATCGACTGCCGCTTGTCTACGCTGTTCGATATTGCCAGCGATCACGTGTTGTAGATCATCGACAGAGTAAAGATAAACATCATCGATACGACTAATGGTCGAGTCAATATCACGCGGTACGGCTAAGTCAATCATCAACATAGGCTGATAACGACGATGTTTCAGCGCGCGCAAAGTCATGGTTTTATCGATCAACACATCCATACTACCGCTACAGCTACTAACGATATCGGCTTCTGCTAAAACTTGTGGTAACTCTTGTAAAGGTCTGACCTCCACCAAGTGACCTGCGCGGCGCAGCTCCACTGCCAGCGCTTCAGCGCGCTCAGGGTTGCGGTTGCAAATAATCACGCGACCTACACCAAGCCCAGCAATGTGGGTGGCAACCAAACGGTTCATCTCGCCTGCCGCGACCACCAGCAATGTGCGACTGGGCAAATCATCAAATATTTGCGTCACTAATTTGGCGGCCGCATAGCTAAGCGATACCGCTTGAGCACCCACTTGGGTCTCGTTACGGACGCGTTTGGCGGCAGCAAATACTTGATCGATAATCCAGCCAAGCTGATTACTCAGCGCTTTTTGTTCTTGCGCGAGCTGTACTGAGCGCTTGATTTGACCGAGTATCTGCGGCTCACCCAATATCATAGAGTCAAGCCCTGCGGCAACTCTAAGCCAATGGGTCAGCGCGTGAGTGTCACGGTGCACATAAAGATAAGGATCAATCTCAGACAGTGACAACTGCTTAAAGTCAGCAAGCCACGCTTTAATTTTTAAGATATGAGCACTAATAGCCGCCGAAGATGTCTGAGCACCGACCGCGCCATTAGCAGACATAGAGGGAACATCTTGCGGCTCTGCTAGCTGCGGCACAAGCGCATAGATTTCCGTACGATTGCAAGTAGAAACAATCACACTGCCATCAGTAAAGGCCTCTAATTGTTTGAGAGCGATATTCACATCGTCACCCACAAGCGCCAAGCGCTCTCTCAGAGCGACTGGTGCAGTTTTGTGATTGACCCCAATGACCACTAATCTCATTATTGATAGACCATAAACATGACGCTCACCTGCCAGCCCACGCTATCTCATTATTTTTAAAAGACAGTTGTAGGCGACAGCGCTGAAAGGAAGACTCTAAAAGCCGCCTATTATATCATTATTGCCAGCTTTAATTAACACTCAGCTATCGATGATAGCTATTTGCTTGTATCTGGGCACATGAGTAACAAATCAACTACCGATACGATTGTTAAAACCAATATCTATGTTTTAGCGAGCGCTTATAGAAATGGATAGAAATCATTCGCTTACTTGACGTTAACTTGTTATATTTTCACAATATTTAAGCTAAGATTTACAACCAATGAAAGACCCCGTTGATACAGGTTATCAGCCAATCCTACTTTGTTAGCAAAGATTTGGTAGAGCGGCTGCTATTAATAACGGAGTAACACGGGCACTATTGTTTATCCCATCAGTCTGCTTTTATAATGTCAGGCATGGGTACTCGTTACCAATAGTTAGTTTGAAATGATTAAAATAAAATTGTCTTATCGATATAGATGAACAATGGGCGAATACGGTTATCTATGATTTTTTTTGGGTCATTATTTCGATCACAACTTGCGCATGACGACCAATCTAATCTGCGTGCCCTATTGCATGCGGTTATCGAACGTCTGTGCCAGCGTTATAAGCTAACCTTGTCGTTGGCCTTTTGCCTATGCTTAGGATCGTCTTCCGTTCATGCCAGTCATCCTGATATCTCGCTCGAAGCCCATGTACCCAAACTATCCATTGCTGATAAGAACGACAAGGCATTCAGTAGCGACGGCATTGATAATAGCTCAACGCTATCAGCAACTACTCCTACCAATACACAACCAATAGAAAATGTCGCCAATATTAATGGGTTAGCGCCAACTACCTTATGGCAACCTGAGCTCAAAGAGCCTAGCCTGTATGCGCTGCTTGATGCAGAATTCGCAGCAGATCGCGGTGATAGACAACGAGCGATTACTATCTATAAGCAGCAAGCATTCAAAGAAGATGCAACTGCCGTGTTTGAAAGAGCACTCAGCCTTTCTTTACGCACCGAAAGGGTTGAGAAATCGTTACAATTTGCCAAGTCATGGCAAGACCAAAATCCGGATCACGTGCCTGCTTGGTTTTATGTGGCGCATTTGGCTCTGCGAGCTCACGATTATCTGTTAGCTGGCGAAACCTTGAATCGTATTCTGCTTTATGACCCTCGAGCGGACTTAAGCGAAATCCTTATCGGTATCTATCCAAACAATGATGAAGACAAACGTGAATTACTTGCCGCTTTGCAACCACTAGATAGCGAGCAGAATGCCTCATTGTCGGTATTGAAAGCAGGGTTGCTTTACCAATTTAACGAGCCTGAGATTGCCATTGTCCATATCAATCGGGCGCTAGAACGCCAGCCTGACTATGTACCTTTTATTACACTAAAGGCAGACATACTGCGCAAAATCGTCACGGCTGAAACCGTCGTCAATTATGTGAGCCAAGCGCGCCTGCGTAATCCCGATAGTAAAAGTCTCTATCTGTACGAGATTCGCTACTTGCTTGACTTAAAGCAAAGCCAAGAAGCGTGGCAATTATTGCTGGATGCCCATGGTCGCTTTGCTGATGATGCCGAGATTACTTTGTTGGCTGCGTTGGTGAGCTTAGATATCGAAGAATATAACAGTGCCGATGAGCTACTCAACATGCTCGCAAAAAACCCCGCTTACCTTGATCAAGCTTATTATTATCTTGGTATCAGTGCCGAGCGTCAGCAGCACTTTGACCAAGCCAAATACTATCTTAATGGTGTCATGCTAGAAGACTTGGTATTAGAGGCTCGTAGAAAAGTAGTGGCTTTTGAATTGCTTAACGGCGATATAGATGCGGCGATTGCTACTTTAGAAAAACTGCGTAAAGACTTTAACGTCTTTGCGCCAGATACCTTTGTGCTGCAAGCCGATATTTTATGGCAGCAAAATGAGTCCGAAGAAGCCCTGCGCCTACTAACCAAAGCTGCTCGCAAGTATCCTGATAATGAGATGCTCTTGTTTGCACGCGCCCAGCTCCTTGATGACAAAGACGACTATATCGTTAAGCGCACCTTGCTCAATCATCTGCAAGCACTTGACCCAACCAACCTCTCCTACCAGCTCAGTTACGCGCAGTTATTGCTAGCCAATGAACGCAGCTCTGAACAAGGATTGGCATTGGCCACCGCCATCATTCAGATTCGCTATGATGACCCACGTTATGACAATGAGCTGCACCTGCAAGCGCTGAATGTGCTGGCTGGCAATGCATTGGCCAATGAAAACTATCAACAAGTCATCGACTACCTGCAAACCCCTTACGATGTGTTTCCTACCTTGCGCTCTGGCAGCTTACTACTACGCGCTTATCAAGGTTTAGGCAACAATGAAAAAGTCGAGGCATTACTCGCAGACTTGCAGCAGCGCTTCTCATTTGGGCAACACAATATCAATGACCGTATACAACTTTACTGACCCGCCGTTTTATAGTGGACAAATCGTTGCATGCTATGATTACAAGGCACTCATAAGATGCTAACAGCCACGCATAACTGAGTAACATACAACCATTAAGCTAATCTATTTTCGAAACAATGATTTCGTAAATTTGTCTATTTTTGAGGAAACATCATGTCAGTATTGGTCAATGCTAATAAGCCTAATAAATTGGCGCTATTCGCTGCCGTGACAACCGCGCTCGTCATCACGTCTGGTTGTCAATCACTAAAAACAGCAAACGCTACTAACCAACCCAGCGCGACCTTACAAGGTCAAAACGCTGAGCCACCGCAAAAGCTTGAGAACTTTAATATCACTGGCAAAATCGGTGTAACGATGCCCGCCAATGACACCACAGGCACTCAAGGTGGTAGTGCGTTCTATGCATGGGGGCAGCAGAATGATCGCTTTGCCATTGAGCTGATCGGCGCGCTCGGTATTGGTAAAACCAACATCGAATATAATGGTCAAACCGCCACTTTAGTCAGCGAAAAAACAGGTACCTTAACTGCTGATGATCCTGAGACTTTGCTCAAAAAAGCTACTGGGTGGCAAGCGCCTATTTCACAAATGCCCTATTGGATATCTGGTCGCCCGGCGCCTTCCGATAGCGCACCACAGCTCGATGATCAAAATCGTTTAATCAGCTCAGTCAATGGTGAATGGACCGCAAGCTTTACCTATAAAGGGTCTGATAAGTTACCAAATAAAATCAGTGCCGTACTGCCACAAGGCAATAAGGTAGTAATGACGATCAATCATTGATTAGTCACGTAAATACGATGAAAATTGCTGATTATTGATTACTATAGCCGTCTACAACCAAACATTATGATTAAAAACCTAGCCGCTACGCCTACTTCCACCATCACCCGCTTATCACCGGCAAAGATTAATCTATTTTTGCATATCACAGGTAAGCGTGCTGATGGTTATCATAATTTGCAAACCGTATTTCGCATGCTTGATTGGGGCGATTATTTGCATTTTTCAGTCATAGATGAAGCCGTAATTTTTACAGTAGATAGTGAATCTACGGCAGATAGTGAACTAGATGCCAATAAGCTCTGTCATCAACTGCTAATATTGGCTGGTGCAGAGACTATAACTGCCGATATAGAAGACAACTTAATTTTTAAAGCAGCGCGTGTATTGCTAGCGGCTGCCATACAGTCAAATACTCTACCTGAGCAGTTAGCACAGGTGCATATCGCTTTAGATAAGCATTTGCCGATGGGTGCAGGCTTGGGTGGCGGCTCATCCAATGCCGCAACGACATTGATGACACTTAATGAAATTTGGCAGCTTAATTTTGATCAAGATACGCTTATAAAAATTGCTGCCACTATTGGCGCAGATGTGCCGATTTTTATCTTTGGGCAAGATGCGATTGCGATGGGTATTGGAGAGCAGTTAACCGCAATCAAGTTGCCCGACCAGCAGTATTTAGTATTGACGCCCAATGCTCACGTTAATACTGCCCAGCTGTTCGCGCATCCTAAATTGCAACGTGATATCGCTGTGCTATCGGTTGAGACAATTAAAAATAAACAAGCCGACTATGTACAAACTCTGACCACGCCCTATCAAAATGTCTTTACGCCAGTGGTGACCAGTCTTGCTCCTGCCGTCAGCGAAGCATTACGTTACTTACAAGGGTTAGAGGCGCAAGCACTCGGCACAGCACGAATGACCGGCTCTGGTAGCGCAGTGTTTTTACCTTTGGATGCAAGCGTGGCTACTGATAAAGCGCATTTAGCAAAGTGGATTGAAGAGGCGCCTTGTTCTGCCTATTTAGTTCGTAATCTATGAATTAGATTTGAGCTGTAGTGCGAAGATAAAATGATTATAAATACAGCGTAAAGCGCTTTGTTGACCCGATATTCGTTTTTTTTGACCTATTTTTCAATAAAAGCCATAAAAAGGCGCAAATGACTTGCAAAATCTGAAAATTTAATTATAATAGGTCGCCTCAATAGGGGTATAGCCAAGTTGGTAAGGCATCAGGTTTTGATCCTGACATCCGTTGGTTCGAGTCCAGCTACCCCTGCCATTTTTTAGTACGAAGCGTTTGATATGCAGTGATCATAGGTGGTTTATAAATAGCCGCTTATCTTATTGACATTGACAACGTTATCCCAGTTTCGGTATAGTTCGCAATGGACACCGCTAGGGAACAGTTATGTTTTAAATGGTTTATCCGTTTATAATATAGCGAACAGGTCGTGACGCTATTCTAACAATGACTTTTATTAAAAGTTGCTATTAGATATCGACGTACACAGCCTAGACATTACAGGGGTATAGCCAAGTTGGTAAGGCATCAGGTTTTGATCCTGACATCCGTTGGTTCGAGTCCAGCTACCCCTGCCATTTTTTTACTGTAATAGTAGTCATCAAAACTTTTCACCACTCTTTTCTGAATTTGAGCAGTTTGACACTGCTTAGCGGTCGCTGCTTGAGTCAATCAATAGGACTTCTGTCATGCCTTATTTGGCGATTTTTACGGGTAATGCCCACCCTGAATTAGCAAAAACCGTAGCCGATCATCTCCATATACCTCTTGGTAAAGCTGACATCACGCGTTTTTCTGATGGCGAAATCGCCGTAGAAATCAAAGAACACGTGCGCGGTAAAGACGTGTTTATCATGCAGCCAACTTGTGCACCAACCAATGACAATTTGATGGAAATCATGATGATGGCCGATGCGCTGCGTCGCTCTAGTGCGGGTCGCATTACAGCAGTCATGCCCTACTTCGGTTATGCCCGTCAAGACCGTCGTCCACGTTCTGCTCGTGTGCCTATCTCTGCTAAAGTCGTCGCTGACATGCTAAACATCGTGAGTATCGATCGCGTGATGACGGTTGATTTGCACTCAGATCAGATTCAAGGCTTCTTTGACATTCCTGTAGACAATATCTACGGCACGCCTGTATTGCTTAACGACCTACAAAAACAAGATTACGATAACATCATGGTTGTCTCTCCTGACGTCGGCGGCGTGGTGCGTGCGCGTGCTATGGCTAAACAGTTGGGCGATACTGACATGGCGATTATCGATAAACGCCGTGCCCGTGCCAATGAGTCGCAAGTCATGCACATCATCGGCGATGTTCGTGACCGTGATTGCGTCATCGTTGATGACATGGTTGATACCGCAGGTACGCTATGTAAAGCAGCTGAAGCATTGAAAGCAAACGGTGCACGTCGCGTATTGGCTTATATTACGCACCCTGTCCTATCAGGCAACGCACTACAAAATATCAGTGAATCTGCGCTAGACGAAGTCGTTGTTACCGATACGATTCCATTGTCTGAAGCGGCAAAAGCCTGTAGCAAAATCCGCCAAGTGAGTATCGCACCGATGCTTGCTGAAAGCTTACGCCGTATCAATAACGAAGAATCTATCAGCGCCATGTTTGACGCTTAGATTTTTAATGAGCACTTGCTCTACTTTCTGTTGGCAATGCTCGTTATAAAACACTGCTTAAGTTTAAAAAAAAGCGTCAAGTATCTTTACTTGACGCTTTTTTTGCCTATTGGTGCTGCACAGTCATTTTGCGTAGGTCTTTATTATTACTACAAAATCACGTATAATGCGCGCCTGTGCCAACCATTTGTTCGATTTAATTAGGTTGGCATTCTCAAAAGTGCTGATCATGCCCAAAAGTAACGATTGTCATGATAATGACTATCCAAAAAAATCGTTATGATGAGCAAATGGCTACATTTAGCAATTGTGAATTTTATTAGCAATCATAAATGTTAGCTATCATCACGTATTAGTGGATTGGTCGCAAATCCACTTTTTTATGACCAGACACTTCATCATTCTTTTTATAGGATTATATCCATGAGCATTAATCATTTTGAACTAAACGCTGTTGATCGTTCTGCTGAGCAACAAGGTAAAGGTGCGAGCCGCCGCCTACGTAAGCAGAATCTAGTTCCTGCTATCATCTATGGTGGTAACGAAGAGCCAACATCTATCTCTATCAAGATCAACGAGCTAGTAAAGTCACTTGAATTCGAAGCGTTCTTCTCACACATTTTGACAATCAATGTTGATGGCGTAGAGCATCAAGCGGTTATCAAAGACTTGCAACGCCATCCAGCTAAAGGCTTCCCAATGCATGCTGATTTCCAGCGCGTTGTGAAAGGTCAGAAAATCAACATGAACGTTCCTGTGCATTTTGCTGGTCGTGAAGAAGCGCCTGGTACTAAAGCTGGTGGTGTTCTATCAACGCTAGTATCTGATATCGAAATCGTTTGCCTACCATCACAATTACCTGAATACCTAGAAATTGACGTATCAGGCATGGAAATCGGTGATCTATTCCGTCTATCAGATATCAAACTACCTGAAGGCGTTATCATCTTTGATCTTGACATGGAAGATGCTCACGACCGTACTATCGTTAACATGCAGCCACCAACGGTTGAAGAAGTTGACGCAGACGCTGAAGAAGTTGATGCTGCTGACGTACCTGCTACTGAGCAAGGCACTGAAGACAAAGACGGCGAATAATAAATCACGGTTACATAGAGCACGCAACCTAGCGTCTGCTATGTAATACAAGGTTTGTTTAGTCAAAAAACAGCAGGTGATAAATATCTCCTGCTGTTTTTGTAAGTAAGGTTTGAAAAATAACAGATATGCTATGAATAAATAGCATAATCGCAAACCTTATGCCTCATTTATTCAATTTAAGCAGGGTGTTTTTATGGCCATAAAGCTTATTGTCGGTCTTGGTAATCCTGGTCAGCAGTATATGTTTACACGTCATAATGCAGGGTTTTGGTTTGTCCATCACTTGGCTCAGCAGTTCAACATTACCCTCTCCCATGATAAAAAGTTTCATGGAATTACAGGACGTGGGCAGATTCATGGGCATGACGTACGTCTATTGATGCCGCTCACCTTTATGAATAAGTCTGGTCAGTCAGTGGTGCCGATGGTGAAGTTTTATGGCATTGAAAATGATGAGTTACTGATTGCTCATGATGAGCTCGATATTCCAGCTGGCAGTATCAAACTTAAGACGAATGGTGGTCATGGCGGTCATAATGGTCTGCGTGATATCACCCCTCATATCGGCAACGACTTCCATCGTTTGCGTATTGGTATTGGTCATCCTGGTCATAAGTCTAAAGTTAGTGGTCATGTGCTCTCAAAAGCTGCGCCCGATGAACAGATTGCCATTGATAGCGCTCTGACAGCAGCATTTGAAGCGCTGCCATTATTACTAAATGGCGATATTGAAAAAGCACGTTCACAAATTAATGGCTTCAAACTGCCAGAATAAAATCATGCATTAACTATAATAGCCTTATTACTAAATGGCGATATTGAAAAAGCACGTTCACAAATTAATGGCTTCAAAC
>NZ_JADQAK010000023.1:0-20361 GCF_022129285.1 Psychrobacter sp. Ps4 | reverse complement strand
TGCCAGAATAAAATCATGCATTAACTATAATAGCCTTTTATTTTAGCAAGTTATCCCCCATTAACCTTTTGATTTGAATCATTAATCTCAGTTACGCTAAGGAAGCAACCTATGCTACTTAATATGCTTAAATGCAAATTACACCGTGCTCGCGTCACCCATGCCGAACTTCATTACGAAGGCTCATGCGGTATCGATGGTGATTTATTGGATCTTGCTGGTCTGCGCGAAAATGAGTCTATCGATATCTACAATGTGACCAATGGCAAGCGCTTTCGCACCTACGCTATCCGCGCTGAAGCGGGTTCTGGTATCATCTCGCTAAATGGTGCGGCGGCTCACATGGCAGATTTAGGCGATATCGTTATCATCTGTGCCTATGCTCATTTTGATGAAGTAGAAGCGGCAACCTACCAGCCAAAACTGGTGTATTGCAACGAAGACAACACTGTAAAAGACACAGCAAACATCATTCCGGTACAAGTGGCTTAAAGCACTGGAACACCGAAGATTTTTGGATAAAGCAAGGATAAATAATCGACTAAGCTGTTGAAGTTATTCTTATTATCCAACCAAAACCGCTATGCTAATATGAGAGCTGAATCTCCATTCCGATTCAGCTTTTTTTATGCCATTTTTATATGGCAAATTCACATTTTATACCACTCTTAAAAGATGAAGTCGTCAGAAAAATAAATGTAAGCGCTATGTTTTTAGGCTAAATGAGTTTGACACGGCTAAGCGTATTTTTAGGTTTGGTATTAACACTAATAAGGAAACAAACTGATGTGGTTGGCAGTTATTGCAGTATTGATCGGACTAGCTATTCTTGTTTGGAGTGCAGACCTTTTTGTTGATGGCGCCACTGCCTTAGCAAAAAAATTCAACGTCCCCGGTTTCTTAATCGGTGTGTTGATTTTGGGTGTGGGTACATCCGCCCCTGAGATGGTCGTGTCAGTATTGGCGGCACTAGAAGGCAGCCCTGATTTGGCATTAGGCAACGCTTATGGCTCAAACATTATCAATATTGCGCTGGTATTGGGTGCAACCGTATTGATTAGCCCTATTATCATTCGTAAGGGCATCATCAAGCGTGATTTACCTCTATTGGTATTGATTACTATGGTCGCCGCATGGCAGCTGCGTGATGGGCAATTAGACCAAGCAGATGGTATTGTGTTGATAGCGCTGCTGGTAGTGACTTTAGGCATTCAGATTGTATTAAGCTTACGTGAAGGCAACCATGAGCACGAAGGAGAACCCATAGCAGAAAGCGTCGATGCTGAACACATCGAGCAAACCCTAACACGGGGACTCATCAGCTTAGTTATCGGCATGCTTTTACTGGTCATTAGCTCGCGAGCTATAGTTTGGGGTGCAGTAGAATTGGCAACGCTGTGGGGCGTGAGCGAACTGGTGATTGGATTGACGATCGTTGCTGTGGGGACATCGTTACCTGAGCTGGTATCGAGCCTATCAGCCGCCCGTAAAGGCGAACACGATATGGCACTCGGTAATATTATTGGCTCTAATATATTTAACACCTTAGGCGTCGTTGGTCTCGCAGCGCTTATAGCGCCAATCACAGTCAGTCCAATTATCTTATCACGCGATATAGTGGCGATGGGACTGGTCACCTTGTTACTTGTGGTATTGTGCGGGTTTGCCTTTATGAGTAAGCGTCCATTCGGTCGCACTTCTGGGTCAACCTTGGTCTTGTTCTTTGTCGGCTATACTTTATGGCTGATACAAACCGTCAACCTGTAACGCTTAGAGTGTATTAACAGACCTTAAAATCTATTAACAGACTATGGCGAAGATAATGTGGTTTATTTTCCTTGCTTGCGATTTCTAATCACCCGCCATAGTCCTTCATTCTCTGTTTTTGGCATTTTTAAGGTAATGGTATTCGATAGCATATCTTGCACTGCGAGACCACGTGGGTTAAAGAGGCAAAAAGCATAGTTAAAGACAAAGCCCAAAAAGGCACTGGTCAACAGAACAGCACGTGAGCCATCGATGACACTACCAATGATACCAAATATAAGTGGCATGATACTGGCCGCTAAAATCCGCTTAAATGACTGTCCCCACGTTAGCAAATGACCATTACTATTGATCGTCTTTAACCGCCAAGTCTGCATACCTAATGTCTGTCCACCGCGACGCCAAAATATCCCGTAGAACCCTACCAACGTCAGTATAAAAGACGGCGTCATAATCACGTTTTGATACCACGTTGGCAGCGACTGCGCTTGAGAAGAGTCTGTACCAGTATTCATGATCAGCAATGTGCCAATCACGGTCAGAATAGTCCCTACCAAAAATAACAACGCTAAAATCAACATACCATCATAAAGAATCGCTGCCATACGGGTACCAGCTTTGGCAATCGTCGGCTCTTCAACGTCAGAGGCATAGTGTGCTGATGCTTTAGTTTTAGCATAAGATTTGGTAGGTCGTTTAGGTAAACTTTTTGACATGGTACAAGCTCATAGCAAGCAGTGAATAGTGGCTCTATTGTACCGTAATTCACTGTCTTATCGTACATTATCCTAAGATGCCATAAGTCATATAACAATGTGGTATAACCATGTCGTATGACTCATCAACTCATAAGACTATCACACAGAAATTGCAGACATAAAAAAATCGCCAAATTGTCATAAGACAGGCGATTATTTTAAGGTTTCTTTAACTGGGTTAAAGAAGTGATAATGCAAATGGTGCGCTTGGAGAGATTCGAACTCCCGACCCCTTAGTTCGTAGCCAAGTGCTCTATCCAACTGAGCTACAAGCGCGTACTTTGCACATCATTTACTGCGTTGTTAAGAAACAATTGCAGCAAATTAGGTTGGTTATTATATAGATAATTTCGCTTATGTCAACATCTTTTTTTATTAAAAAAAGTTTTTGCTTTAATAAAACAGAAGATTATTAATGCTTTTATGCTGCGTCACTACTCTACTAAAAACCGAATAAATGGAGGTGAAGGAGGGATTCGAACCCTCGATACGCGCAAACGTATGGTTCCTTAGCAGGGAACTGGTTTCAGCCACTCACCCACTTCACCAAACGACGTAAGACTTTTTAAGTTCTAAAAAATAGTATTATTGCTGATAATACGTCTTATCCCGTGGGCGAGTATTATAGCAAAGCCAAAACGAATTGCAAGCACTGTCTACAAATTTAATGCAGTTTTTATCATATTTATTTGTTTATATGGTCTCATAGCCTCTTGATCAGCTCAAATATCAATAAAAACCAGTAAAAACGATGTTTAAGTTAGTCAGCACGCTCTGGGTTGTTGTTAATTGATGGATTGTCTATGTACCATCTCTCACCTACTATGGCTTTTTTAGCAGTGGGTGTCTATAGTATTTGTTACTCATTTTAGATTATATCAAAGGAATTTTTATGCGACCAGTGGTACTGTGTTTTTCAGGATTAGACCCCTCAGGCGGCGCTGGATTACAAGCGGATATAGAAGCCATCGGTCAAGCAGGTGCGCATGCTGCCATTGCTTGTACAGCTATTACCATACAAAACTCGCAGCAAGTCTTTGGTTTTGAAGCTTGTGCAGCAAATTTGGTAAAGGATCAGGCCACCGCAGTGCTCGATGATTTGCCTGTTGCAGCTATTAAGTCAGGTATGTTGGGTACAACTGATAATATCGCTATGCTGACTCAATTGTTTGCCGAGCGCCTTATCGCCGCTGATACGCCATTTGTATTAGATCCCGTATTGGTTGCCAATAGTGGTGGCAGTTTGGGCGATGAAAAGACGCTCGTTAGCGCATTTAGGAAGCTGTTACCATACGCGACCCTTATCACACCGAATACTCATGAGCTACGCGCATTAAGCGGTGAGCAAGACTTACATATTGGCGCGCAAAAATTATGCGCTCAAGGCACCTATGCCGTATTGGTAAAGACCTCACACGACTTTGATAGCGGCGATATAGAGCAGTATTTGTACATAAAGGGTGAGATGGTACATAAAAGCACCTTGCCGCGCTTAACGGGCGAATTTCATGGCTCTGGCTGTTCACTTGCCAGCTTTATCGCTGGGCGCTTAGCAATGGGTGATGCGCTTATCGATGCAGTAAGGGCGGCAGACAGCTGGATTACCCAGACGCTGCGTGCCGCTGATGCACCGCACCCTAATAATGAGCAAGCCCAATTAATACCCAATCGTTTTATAGACTTTCAGCATAACCTCTAAATAATCAATAAAAAAAGGGCGCTCTATATCTCGTAGAGCGCCCTTTTTTAAATAGCTATTGGTAATTTTAGATAGCAGCTTTCAAGTGACCATTAATCCAGCTCAACCCAACATCGGCATGAAGCTCGCGGCAAAGCCACCAATAAACATCTCAAGCAAAATAAAAGCAATGAAGGCGACCATTGGTGATAAATCAATCATACCCAAGTTTGGCGTGATTCGACGAAATGGTGCCAAGATTGGCTCCGCTAAATTAACAATGATACCAATAATCGGATGCTGAGATTGGGTAAATACCACAATCCAGCTGACAATGATGGAACCAATGACGAGATAGCGACACATACGTAAAAAGTCTAATACCAAGCTGATAGTACCAGTAAAAAATAACGGTACAGGAGCGATACCTTTATGGGTCAGTGCTGCTTTTCCAGAGATATCGATCAAACGAATCAAAAACATCAGGACGATAGCCGCAATACTGATACGCCCTTGCCCGACGGTTGGAAAAATACGTCCAAACACATCGACAATGTGCGTCGCTTTATAGGCAGGCGCAATCATTGGGTTGCTGGCATCCATCCCTGCAAATTGCAGCATAAAGCGAATAAACACCAACATCATGGCGAAGGTGGTGACCAAATCAAAGATTTGAAATAACATGTTGTTCATGAAGTGCTACTCAATGTGACATTATTAACAGGTTTTGGGATGACGACTGTCATTACTAGGTACTTGGTATTGGTGCTTAATATTGCTGCTCAGGCGCGTCATTCGCTTTTAGCAAATAACGCGCCTGATATATGGATGATTATTTACTCATCTCTTCACTCAAGGCTTGGCTACGGTCATAGCAGGCCTGCATAGCCTCAACGATTTGACCACCGATATCATTGGCTTGCATTGACTCAACGGCGGCTTGGGTGGTTCCATTTGGCGAGGTGACCTTGCGACGCAATTCAGCAGGTGCATCTTCACTATTCATCGCCATTTTTGCCGCGCCTAGCATGGTTTGCATCGCCAATGCTGAAGCCTGCTCTTTATCCAAACCTAAAGCCATTGCCCCGTCAATCATGGATTCAATGAAGTAAAACACATACGCTGGCGCTGATCCTGATACGGCGGTTACCGCATGCATGTGTTTTTCATTATCGACCCACATGACCAAACCTGATGCTTCCATCACCGCCGTTGCTAATTGCTTTTGTTCAGCAGAAATATTATCAGTACCGTATAGACCCGTTGCGCCCATTTGAATCATTGCAGGGGTATTTGGCATCGCACGGACGATATTGTCATAGCCACCCAACATGTCAGATAAAAGCTCAGTCGACAAACCTGCTGCCACTGAAATCACCAGCTGCTTGTCTAAGGCATCTGCAAAGCTACTGACTACCGCTTTCATCACTTGCGGCTTGACCGCCAGCACCACAATGTCAGCATCGATAACGGCAGCTTTTGCATCAGCAGTTGGATCAACCGTATTCAATCCTTTAGCAGCCAATTGCTCGCGCGCCTCGCTACTAGGATCAGCAACGATAATTAAACTCGGTTTGACACCGCAGCTGACAAGCCCGCTAATCAAAGCCTGCGCCATATTACCGCCACCGATAAAGCTGATTTTCTTATTATCTAATACTGACATACATGTCTCCTATTCAAAAATTCAAAGGTATTCAAACTAACATAATGATAGGTAAAATGACACTCAGTTTACCATACTGCTACTGGCATCGTTTGATAAATTGACGGCATCTAACCCGGTTGTAAGCTCCGTTGAACCACTTAATTGCCATGGACTATGGCACAACTAAACGGTTAGATTAACAAGGGCATTATATAAAATCAGTGACGGAGAGTAATATGTTTTTCATTCGTAAAGCCAACCCTGAGGATTATGCAGACATTGCTAACATTCACTTCAAAAGTTGGCATGCCGCCTATTTAGATTTGCTACCAGCGTCCTATATCAATGATAAAAACAACTTATGTAATAAGACAAAAATGTGGCAGGAGTTAATGGCGCATCCTGATGTTATTGTCTGGATAGCATATGATACTCATCATCATAATTTGGGGTTTATTGGCTACTTTATTAATAATAAAAATTATGAAATTACCACGTTGTATGTTTTGCCCGACTACCAAGGATTGGGTATAGGCACTCAATTAATGACAGCATCATTACAAGCTCTCTTAGAATCTCATATCCATGCCCATTTTTATTTATGGGTATTAGAAAATAATGTGGCTGCTATTGATTTCTATCAAAAATTTGGCTTTGGAGCTAATGGCGAAAAGAGTGAAGAATGCTACAAAAGCACGCAGATAATAGATATCAAAATGGTTAGAAAACTTGATGACCTGACCTCCTAGAAGGTTTAGGTTACAAATACTAAAAAGCGTTATTGATGCTTAGACTGTTTCTAAGAACATTGTTTTTAATAGCAATGCCAATATTTTCTGTCGTGTCTGTTAGCGATCTACTCGTCCCTAGTATCCAGCTCTCAAAAGGTGAAACCAGCAATAATGGCCATTCTTTATCCTGCTGTACGGATACGGCACTGACCACCGCCAAACTCTCGCGCAACCATACAGGTACACCAAGCGTTTGATATAGTTTCTTGCCCGCTTGTGGACGTGATGCCAATGCAGTTTGCACACGCTGCTGACGACCTAATGGTGCAAAGGTAATCTCAAACTTCTCATCACCATCTTGGTCGCTGTCTAATAGCTCTGCCAAGGCATTTGGCATCATTTGCGCTTGCCAAGTAAATTTACTATCCCTGCGTAAGGTAACTGATACAGGCTGAGCAGCCGCTGAATACGCATCAGCCACCACAAGATTAGATAAGGGTTGAATCTGTTTGGTAAGCGGCAATGCTAACCACTTGCGCCACTCACTGCTTAAACGATAAAGCTGCTGACGGTAGCGGCAAATCGTATAGGACTGCTTGCGAGCTTGCCAAAAAAGCGCCGTTTGGTGATCAGGATCTTCACGTTGGCTTAGCATAAATACATCATCGACCAGCTGCTTAGCAGGCGGTAACGGTTCATCTTGACCGAGCCAATGATGCAATAGTTGGCGCTGACGATAAATGGATAATGCTTGTAGCTTGTCTATATTTAGCACACGCTGGGCAGACAATAGCTGTAATGATGCTACCTCTATCTGCTGTAAATCTTCTGCCGCTTGTGCATTGATTATTAATTGGGCATCACGCAATAGCTGTGCGCTACGGGCGATATTGTCAATGACATTGGAATTATAGGTCGCCAATACTGGCATGATGTCGAGGCGTAGCCCACTACGTACATTATCGCCAGCATCATTGGTTGGGTCATCAATATAAGGGAGCTTTAGGCGCTGAGCATAATTGCTGATGTTGGCGCGTTTGACCGTCAGCCAAGGTCGCCATAATGCCATACGCTGTGTGCCTTGCGTTTGGATACACCACGGCTGCATACCCGACAGACCATTCACCCCAGCGCCTTGTATCAGCCGCATCAGCACTGTCTCTGCTTGGTCATCGGCATGATGCGCTAAGAGCAATACATCATCTTGATTGAGTTGCGCTCGCATGACATCATAACGAGCTAGCCTTGCGGCTTGCTCATCATGACCATTCACTTGCGCACGTAAAATCCGACACGGTATCTGCTGCGCTTTTGCCCAATGAGCGACATGTGTCGCCCAAGTGTCACTATCTGCTTGCAAACCATGGTTCACATGTAAGAGCTGCGGTAAAAATGGCAACTTACCTTGGCGATAGAGCTGCACACACAGCGCAGCCAATGCTAATGAATCACGACCACCACTACACGCCAGCCAAAGCCGTCGACCGTGCAGCTGTTCACCATACTCAGCCATACTGCTCAATAATGCTTGTGCCAGATCGGCATCGACAGGCAAGTCTGCGATTGGCTTCATAGGATGCGAAAGGATTGCACTGCTGGTCATAATCAGCCTTATTTATTTAGCATGCATACATGAATTGACATATAAATGAATCTGCTTATACGTCAGCTACGACATCAGTTACAGCGTCAGTTACAGCGTCAGTTAGTACCTATATTAACAGCCACAAAAAAACGCGCCATAAAATGACACGTTTTTATTTTAGCATTAAGACTCATTCTCTAATATGAAAAGCTTTGTGTCCATGAATAGAGGCTTTGTAACAGAGGTGTGATAGCAAGCAATTAGGCAGGCAACATCACTTCTGAGTTAAAGGTTTTCAGCTTCTCATAACGTAGCTCACAACGCGCGTGTGCGTCTAAATCTTTAATCTCATCTAACTGCTCAGCAATAAGTGCTTTCAAGGCGATCATGACTGGTTGCGGCTTGATATGCGCGCCTTCACCTTCTTCAATGACGGCATCAATTAGCCCCATTTGATATAAATTAATCGCATTTAATTTCAAGGCTTCACTAGCATCTTGTGCTTTTTCAGCTGTTTTCCACAGGATAGAAGCACAACCTTCCGGAGAGATAACCGAATAAATACTATTTTGTAGCATATTTACTTTGTCACCAACACCAATTGCCAACGCCCCACCTGAGCCGCCTTCACCGATAATGGTCACGATAATAGGCACTTTTAGGCTAGAGAAAACGGCGATACTTTCGGCAATGGCTTGCGCTTGTCCGCGCTCTTCAGCGCCGATACCCGGATAAGCGCCTTGGGTATCGACAAAGGTCATCACAGGGATATTAAAACGCTCAGCCATTTTGACCAAACGAATCACTTTGCGGTAGCCTTCAGGATTGGCCATGCCAAAGTTATGGGCAATACGCTCACGGGTGCTGCGACCGCGATGTTGACCAATTACCATCACAGGCTGACCATCAAAACGCGCCAGACCACCAAGAATGGCTTTGTCATCGGCAAAAGCACGGTCACCGTGCAGCTCATCGAATTCGGTAAACAGCTGATTAACATAGTCCATAAATAATGGACGCTTGGCGTGCCGTGCAAGCTGCACACTATCCCAGACAGTGCTCATAGACGCTTCCTTTTAATAATTATACTTAATGTATTTATGTTTAAGAATAATATCGTTGTCGATTTTTAGATAATGAAAGTACAGTTGTAAACTCAGTAGAAGCTATAGTAGCACATCTTAAATGGCATGACATTACTGACAAAGCCGCTTTTGTTACGTTAATCTATAGCATACTCATTACAATAGTAACGGCATCGTGTTGATCATCAGTGCAAAGCAGCGCTGTCTAGCCCTCAACCACGCTCAGCGTCACGCCCCATTTGGCAAACTGCTCAATCTCAGTATGCAAATCGGGCAATAAGAAAGTATAATGCTCACTGTTGTCGGCAACGGTGATTTGCCAGCAATGATCGTCCATGGCTTGTAACTGTAATGCTGGTAATTCATAATCGCTGCGGCTGTGATGCGCCAGTACGGCTAAGCGTAGCAGCAGACAAAGATAAACGAGCTGATTACCACCGATAGTACAGATCTGCTCTAACATATCAGCCTTGAGCTTACGACGATGATTGAGCATCAGTTGTGCCATGCGCTTTTGATCGACTTGCGAAAATCCTGGAATATCAGAATACTCAAGTAAATACGCGCTGTGCTTATGATAACTACTATGACTGATGGCCAATCCTATCTCATGCAAGAAAGCCGCACGTCTGAGTAAATCACAATCATCATTGGTAAGGGCGAGCTTCTCCTTCACTTGCTCAAATAAATGACGACTGGTTTTCACCACTTGTTTGGCTTGTTTTTTGTCCCCTGAATAACGCTTAATCAGCGCCAGCACACTGCGGTCACGAACATCTTCGCTAGCAAAGCGTCCAAGCATGTCGTACATCACACCTTCACGTAATGCGCCATCTGAGTAAGTAATGGTATCGACACCCAGCACTTTCATGACTGCACGCAGTACCGCAACGCCTGCTGGGAAGACGGCTTTGCGATGTTCCTTAACGCCTTCTAAATCGATGTCATCGACATTGCCAATTTTAAGCAACAGTTTCTCTAACTTTTTGACACCTTTATAAGTGATGCGCTCTTGCTCATCAGCCCAGCCCTTAGATACCAGCACATTACGTACTGCTTTAATCGTCCCACTCGAGCCAACCACACTACTCCAGCCCAATTTTTGATAACGACCCTGAATCGCTAACACTTCTTTGCGAGCGGCTGATATCGCATTATTAAAGGCTTCTTTCGTGATTTGACCATCGGCAAAGTACTTCTGGGTAAAGGCGACACAGCCCATCTGCAAACTCTCGGTCAATAGCGGATCGAACTCTTGACCAATGATAAACTCTGTCGAACCGCCACCAATATCGATGACCAAACGCTTGTCACTACTGGCATTGGTGTGTGAGACGCCCAAATAAATCAAGCGCGCCTCTTCTCGTCCCGCGATAATCTCAATGGGTTTCGGCAATATTTTATTGGCACGGGCAATAAAGTCATTGGCATTTTTAGCTTGGCGTAAAGCGTTGGTCGCAACCACGCGAATGCGTTCGGGTGGTACCGAATCCAAACGCGCCACAAATCGGCTCAAACAGTCGAGACCTCGCTGTGCAGCTGCCGCACTTAAGATATTATTTTCGTCCAAGCCTGCGGCGAGCTGTACTTTTTCAGACATAGAAACGACTTTTCGCACCTCACCATGGTCAAGACGCGCAATGGCCAGATGAAAACTATTGGAACCGATATCAATGGCTGCCATCATTTCATCATCAGCAAGCGGCGGATTTGTAAGGTAGTCAATAGGCATAAGAGGAATCGTTACCGTGTTGGATAAAAGGGAGAGGATATGGGTTAAAAATCAGACGATTGAGTCATATAAACATCGTAGCTGCACCAAATAGTGCCACCTATACAAAGATGCTCACGTGTTTGACGCAATTTTCGCCATTAAAGCATTTATGCCAAACACTGGCAAGTAACCCAAATGCTAATTAAGCAGCAAGCGCATCATCAACAAAATAACAAATGCGCCATAAACATCCATTGCTTGTGTTAAGGATAGCGTTTTGCTACATTAAAAACGACCAATATTATAATAAATAACAGTCACTTAATGACCGCCTAGCCGTTTTAGCAAAAAAGAAAGCCCCCTAATGACTCGCCCTAATATCTATACTCAATAAACGATTAGCAAGGAAGCTAAACAAATGAATCAAACGACCACACAAAACACTACCAAAAACGCCGATGCTCAAGCGGTCAGCAATGCTAAAAAAAGCATGATGACAACCGTCAGTCCAACAAAGCAGAAATTTTATGACTTCTACTTAGCTGAACATCAAAACATGGCTTGCCGCCGCTTACATTTCGCCGGTAGTAGCTTTGGCTTATTGGGACTCGCAAAGTCGGTCAAAACCGCTTCGCCAAAACCATTACTCAAAGGCATCGCTGCTGGATATGCTTGCGCTTGGGTCGGTCATTTTTTCTTTGAAAAAAACAAACCTGCCTCGTTCAAATTCCCGCTAAAAAGCTTTGCTAGCGACTTTCGTATGTACAGTGATGTCCTACGCGGTAGACTCAGCTTAAAAGACCGTAAATTTGATAAAATTGGACGATGATAACTCGCCCCTAGCCCAACTAACGTAAAGACTTACGTAATATTTTTCCTACCGCAGTTTTGGGCAATTCATCGATAAACTCGTATGACTGCGGGCGTTTATAACCTGTTAAACGCTCGCTTGCGAAGCTTTGTAACTCTTCTACCGTTAGGCTCAACTCCTTTTTAACCACAAACGCTTTGGGTACTTCACCGCTGTGCTCATCTGCAATACCAACCACCGCGACTTCAAGTACTTTCGGATGCTCTGTCAATGCCGCTTCCACTTCGTTTGGATAGACGTTAAATCCTGAAACCAGTATCATGTCTTTTTTGCGATCCACCAGCGTCAAAAATCCATGTTCATCTAGCACACCAATATCACCTGATTTAAAGTAGCCATCCTTTGTAAAAGTATCTGCCTTGTCTCGTTGCCAGTAACCACGCATGACCTGCGGGCCTTTAATACAAACCTCGCCCCGTGTACCTATTGCACAAGTTGCACCCTGTTCATCAATGATTTTAATATCCATCATCGCAAGTGGCAGACCAACGCTACCGTTGAAATGATCTATACCAGGTGGATTAAAAGAGATAACTGGTGCAGTTTCGGACATGCCGTAACCTTCATTGATAATCATACCAGTGACTTGTTGCCACTGATCAGATACGGCTTTTATAATTGCGGTGCCGCCACCGATAGATAGTGCCAAGCGACTAAAATCAAGGTTGGCAAACTTTGGATGATGCAGCATACCAATGAATAAGGTATTAACCGAAGGAATGACATGCGGACGATGCTGCTCGATGGTATTGACTAATCCATCTATATCACGCGGATTGGTGACCAGTATGTCTTCCCAGCCGCCATAAATACCTAGTAAGCCGCAAACGGTAAATGAGAAGATATGATAAAGCGGCAACGGATTGAGTATTTTAATCTGCTCGCTACGACCCGCTTCAATCGCATGACCAAACATCGCATAACACTGACAGACATTGGCCATGACATTGTAATGCGTGAGCATCGCGCCTTTTGGCTTACCGGTCGTGCCACCCGTATATTGCAATAAAGCTAAATCTTCACGCTCGATACTAACAGGCTGATATTGCTCAGCGTGGTATGCACTCATAATATGGGCAAAGCTTATATTCTGCTCTGAGATATTTTTTGCAGCATTATCGGCTGTGGTTTGATTGAATTGACGAGTAGTATCGGTCGACGGTTCAAGTTGGGTAAGCAAGGCAATATCGTTATCAGCAGGTCCAGTATTTGGATTGACGGAACAATGTACAACCAATGACAGTTCCGCTTTGACTGCATCATCTAACTGATCGTAAGCAGAGGTCATACCATCGAGGACAATCAGCACACTAGCTTGAGCATCCGTCAGCTGATGCGCCAATTCATAATGGGTATACATCGGATTGACATTCACCAATACCGCGCCTGCTCGCAGACAACCAAGTAACACCACGGCATACTGCAATATATTGGGTAATTGCACAGCGACCCGGTCGCCTTTATTGATTCCTTGTGCTTGCAAAAAAGCAGCAAAACGGCGGCTGGCAATATCCAATTGTGCAAAGGTAAGGGTGGCGGGCCCCATACTAAAAGCCACAGAATTACCATGCTGATCTATCTTGGGTTGCAATAAATCCAGCAGGTTGTGCTTGTCCTCTAATACATCTAAATTATTTCTTATTCCATATTTCTCATATGAAGCTTGCCATAACGGTGGCGTATTACTGCTAGGCATATCATTAGTGCTTGTAGTCATCAGTTGGCGTCCTTGCTCAATTGTCTTGATTCATCTCAGAATAGCATAATTTATTGTTTATTTTGCAATCACCCAAAGAAGGAATTGTCTTAGTCTTGGTTTTTTCATTTATGCAGTCATCGTCAGAAAATCTTTATCTTTTATAGTAAAAATCACAAAAGGATCAATATTGGACACAAAAAAAACCAGCATGATTTCTCATACTGGTTCTTGTAAGTACATACATTTTAAACAGGTCTTAAATAAACAAGGTCTTAAATAAACAAGGTCCTGAATAAATAAGGTCCTGAACAAACAGTTACGCTTTTGCCATTTCTGCAAAAATCTCGTCAGCGGCTTTAATCGACGCATCAATATCTTCATTGCTGTGTTTAATTGACATAAAGCCTGCTTCATAAGCAGAGGGTGCCAGATAAATACCGCGATCCAACATGCCATGGAAGAACCTGTTAAACACCGTCATATCGCACTCTGTCACGTCATCGAAGTTCTTTGGCGTGTCAGTTTCATTGTTTTTAACAAAGAACATGCCAAACATACCGCCCAATTTATTGGTACGCATGTTGATACCATGCTTGTCAGCTGCCGCTTGAAAACCGTCTACCAGACGATCAACTTTCGCTGCTAATTCGTCATAAAAGCCATCTACGGTTAAGTCTTCAAACATCGCAATACCAGCACGCATCGCGAGTGGGTTTCCTGATAACGTACCAGCTTGGTAGACACCGCCAAGTGGTGCGATACAAGACATGACTTCTTTTTTACCACCGAAAGCGCCAACCGGTAGACCTGCGCCGATGATTTTACCAAAACAAGTTAAATCAGGGTAGATACCGAAATGTGCTTGCGCGCCGCCAAGGCCGACACGAAAGCCCGTCATCACTTCATCAAAGATAAGCACTGCACCATTGGCGGTACACTCTGCACGCAACGTATCATGGAATTCTTGTGTTGGAATGACCATGTTCATGTTGCCCGCGATTGGCTCTAAGATAACGCAAGCGACTTCTTCGCCCCATTTCTCAAAACAGTCTTTAATCGCTTGCGGATCATTATAAGGAATCGTAATGGTATGCTTGGCAAAATCAGCAGGCACGCCTTTTGAGGTTGGCTCACCGATATCAAGCATGCCTGAACCAGCTTTTACTAACAGACTGTCTGAATGGCCATGATAGCAGCCTTCAAATTTAACGATTTTGTCACGCTGGGTATAGCCACGAGCCAAACGAATTGCACTCATGGTCGCTTCTGTACCGGAGCTGGTCATGCGAATCATCTCAACGCTTGGGACAATTTCGCAAATTTTATCGGCAACAGTGGTTTCAAACGGCGTTGGCGTACCAAAGCTTAAACCATCATCAGCCGCTTTTTTAACGGCATCAATCACTTTAGGGTGCGCATGACCCAAAATCATTGGACCCCAAGAGCCGACATAATCGATGTAAGCATTGTCTTCGGTGTCATAAATTTTGCTGCCGTTAGCACGGTGCATAAAAATAGGCGTGCCACCAACACCAGCAAAGGCACGGACGGGCGAGTTTACGCCGCCAGGAATATGTTTGCGAGCTTGCGCAAATAGCTGTTCGTTTTTAGTGCTCATAATCATTCTCTACTTATTATTTCTTTAATATTGGTTCTGTCTTATTTTATTAAAAATAATTTTGCGGCTTATTGTTAATGCTTAGCAGATTTTTAAAGCACATTTAATAATTTATGCTTTTTTAACAACAGATGATTTAAGCTTCATTGGCCCAAAGCCATCAAGTTTACAGTCAATATCATGACCATCAGAGGCATCGGGCAGCAGGCGAATACCTTTTGCTTTGGTACCAACTTTAATAACAATTGATGAGCCTTTGACTTTTAAGTCTTTAATCACGGTGACGGTATCGCCATCTTGCAGCTCATTACCGACCGCATCACGAATGACCGCGTCTTGCTCTTCAGCTTGTGCCGCATCGGTTTCAGCCGCAGTCCATTCATGAGCACACATGGGACATACCAGTAACGCACCATCTTCGTACGTATATTCAGCATCGCATTTTGGGCAATTGGGTAAGCTCATAATTTCCTCGTCAGCCGTGATAAATTGGGTGTATTCTAGAGCTAACATTGTACCGTAACTCGCCAGCTTTAACCAATCGCTTCGCTCGTAAATGCGGTTCTGTGTCCAATGTATAGATTCACTCATGTCTTACAGCGGACGTTTTTTATCACACGGTGTTTTGTGGTACTCTGCTTTAACTAAATTTGGTTTGATGACCATATGTCTTTAAATGGCAAAAACCTCAATAATTACTTTAACAATTACTTTAACAATTACTTTAACAACTCAGTATTCACCACAATATCTGAGGCTATGGCTACTGATAACGATAGCGACTTATGAATAGGATAATAATAATGACTCAATCAAACGTATCAACCCTCTCATCAACATTGCCACAATTTGTTCAACTAACGATTCAAGGTGAAGATGCAGAAAAATTCTTACAGGGTCAGCTAACCTCTGATATCACCAAGCTCGGACTCAGTTATCAAGCAACGGCGCTTAGCAATCTAAAAGGTCGCATTGATTTTGGTTTGTGGATAAAAAAACAAGCCGAAAAGCATTATGATGTGGTTATCAGTGCCGATTGCGCTGAGGCTTTTCAAGCCCATTTAAAAAAGTTCGGTGCCTTTTCAAAGTTTGATACCAGTACGCCGGCGCCCATTTATCCTTGCGTGCTTGATGAGGTGCCGACCTTTAGCCATCAAGAAGATCACAATACGCCAGCCGATACCCAAGCGTGGATGCAAGCGAGTCTTGCCATTGGCAACTATTGGATAGTTGCTGCCACCCAAGGTCTGTTTCAGCCACAAGAGCTGCGTCTGCATCAGCGCGGCGGTATGGACTATGACAAAGGCTGCTATCTTGGTCAAGAAGTGATTGCCCGTATTTATTTTAAGGCAGCGCCAAAAGCGTTTTTACATTATGTCAGCGGCGCAGGTGACGTGCCAGCAGCCGGTGACAAGCTAGAAAAAATCCATGTGGTTAATGCGATTGCCGATGACACTATTAATGGTAATGGTTTTAAAGCATTGGTCGTTGCCCGTCCAGAGCATTTAGCCGATAGTGAGCTTACGATATTAGACTTACCGCCAGCGCTGCAAGCCGATGTTGCGCGCCAAAAATAGTGCGGCATAATGAATGACGCGTAATAAGCAGTACTCTTCAAAACATTTTTACTAAAAAAGCAGCAGAGTAATCTATGACCCATATTGCGGTACTCGGAGCGGGTGTGGTGGGCGTGACCACCGCATGGTATCTTCGCCAAGCAGGCTACGATGTGACCGTCATTGAGCGTGAACCAGCGGCCGGTATGCAGACCTCATTTGCCAATGGTGGGCAAATATCTGTCTCGCACGCAACCCCTTGGGCAAACCCTGCGGCTCCAATGAAAGCCCTTAAATGGCTGTTTCGCGAGGATGCGCCGCTGTTGTATCGCTTGCGTGCTGATAAGGCGCAACTTAAGTGGGCGATGCAGTTTTTGCAAGAATGCCGGGCAGATAAAGCCGATGCCAATTTGGTACAAATGGTACGCTTAGGATTGTATTCGCGTGACGCTCTACAACAGCTGCGTGCTGATATTGGTATTGATTACGACCAGCAAACGCGCGGTATTATGCATTTTTATACCAATCAAGCGGAATTTGATGCCGCTATTGCGCCAACGGAGCGCATGCAAGCGTTAGGCTGTGAGCGTCATGTCATCGATATCAATAATGCCGTTAACTTAGAGCCTGCGCTTTACCCTATTGCTCATAAGCTAAAAGGTGCTACTTATACCAGCCGTGATGAATCGGGTAATGCCCATTTATTTACCCAGCGCTTAGCCGAGCGCTGCATAAAGTCTGGCGTGAAGTTTTTATACGATACCGAGATTCTGGCGTTAAACGCAGACGCCCATTCTGCTCGCCCGCATGTGCATAGTATTACCATTCAACCCAAGGGCGAAAACGCGCAAACCTTTAGTGCAGACAGCCATGTACTGGCATTGGGCAGCTATAGCGTATCGCTCATGAAACCGCTGCATATTCATCTACCTATTTTCCCAGCTAAAGGCTACTCGGCTACTTATCAAATCAACCCTCGCGCCCCGCATCTGGCACCCTTTGTCAGTCTCATTGATGATGAGTTTAAGCTGGTGACATCACGCCTTGGTGACAAATTACGCGTCGCTGGAACGGCAGAATTTAACGGCTACAATTTGGATTTAAATAGCACGCGCTGTGCAGCCATTACCCGCCGTGTGCAGCAGTTGTTTCCCAAAGGTATCATTGCCAATTCTGTGCAATATTGGACAGGGCTACGTCCGATGACCCCTTCTAATGTGCCGTTAATTGGGCGCGCGCACAGAGGTCAAGTCCGTCATGGCAGTCATAATGTGGGTGCTAGTTTTGATAATTTATGGCTTAATACGGGTCATGGTACGCTTGGCTGGACGCATGCTTGCGGTTCGGCGCAGGCGATCAGTTTATTAATACAAGGTGAGACGCCGCCAGTCGATTTTGATTTTGTTGGCCTAGTAACGTAAGAATAAGAAACGTAAGAATAAGAAACGTAAAAATAAGAAACGTAAGAATAGGAAATGTAAAAAAGGCGCTACCAATATAAGTCAGCGCCTTTTTTCTTTATATGAAAGACTTTTATTCTAGAACTATTTTATGCAGCGCTCCCTGATTCCATATCGAAATTAACATCAGAATCAGCCGTCTCCAAATCAGTCGCTTCTGGCGCGATTGCTTGCAGTTGTACCGGTACGCCATTGACTGCCGCATTGCCACTTAGCTGATCGATTAAGGTATCGTCCGTCAAATCGTTAACACTAACGCCAGCATGCGCTTGCGCAATCTTTTGCTTCACACCTTTACGGCCGTGACCCCACCCATGAGGGATACTCACCACTTTGGGCATCAGCTCATCTGTCACTTCTGCTACGATCGTCACACTACCCACACGCGACGTTACTTTCACGTTTTGACCATCCTCAATACCGTACTCTTTCGCTGTTTCAGGATGCAGCATGAGCGTACAGCGCGGCTTACCTTTTACCAAGCGATAGCTGTTATGCAGCCACGAATTATTGCTGCGGACATGACGACGACCAATCAATAGAATTTGCTTGTCATCATAGTCCTGCATCACCTCCTGCACCCGCTCTAAATCTGCTCGATAAAAATCAACATTAAGATGAATCTGCTTGTCTTTGTGTTTTAACGCTTGTGGCAGCATGGTTTTGAGCGATCCCAAATCAATTCCATGCGGATTTTTCTTCAATTGCTTTAGATTGAGACCCTTATAAGGCCCACGTTTTAGACCTTGATTAAGCACAAATTTCGGACCCAAAACTTTTATTATTAGGCGTTCGACTTTGGTTGCAAGTATGGCTTTTTTATCCAAGCGTTTCGCCAGCTCTAAGTAAATTTGCCAGTCATGTTTGGCGCTTCTTTGCTTAGCAAACAATGCCTTTGAATATTTGGCGACGTTATGGACAGCAAAATTGTTAAAGGTGACGTCATAATGATCGCGCTCTAGTGGCGATACCGGCGGCAAAATGATGTGGGCATGACGGCTAGTTTCTGTGACAAAGTAGTCAATAGCGACCATAAAGTCTAAGCTGGCAAAAGCCGTATCTAACTTTTCACCATTGGGCGTGCTGAGTACAGGGTTGCCCGCGACAGTCATAAAGCCTTTTAACTGCCCCGCCCCTTCTACCAACATCTCATCCGCCATTGCCACGACGGGATAATCGCCATTAAAATCAGGCAAGTTACTCACGCGGCTATGGCGCTTACCTAGATAACCTGGACCTGAGTTATTGACCACGTCGACCGCAGGATTGGGGAACATTAGACCACCCACTTCATCCAAGCGACCTGTGACAATATTAATCAGCATGATTAGATATTGACTAAGTAAGCCAAACTCTTGCACCGAAACGCCCATGCGTCCATAACAAACAGAGCTTTCGGCTTCACAAAATTCTTTGACGAGTCGTTTAATCTCGCTTGCCGCAATGCCAGTAATCTCAGCAACGGACTCGGCGCTATAGTCTTTGGCAAAGTCTGCAATGCGCTCAATCTCTGGCGCGAGCGCTGCCGCTCTATTATTGTTAGCACGTGCCTTGCCTGCATAACCTTGTAAATAGATTTCATTGAGCATGGCAAGCAAGAGTAAGACATCTGTCGCTGGGCGGATAAAATGATGCTCGCTAGCAATATCTGCCGTTTCAGTGCGTCTTGGATCAATGACTACCACTTTACCATCACGCGCTTTGATATCTTTTAGTTTTTGACGCATATTTGGTGCGGTCATAATACTGCCATTAGACGCCAGCGGATTGCCACCAATGATGAGCATATATTGGGTACGATTGACGTCAGGCACAGGGATGCGCAGCATATGCCCGAACAGATGCATGCTAACAATGTGATGCGGCAACTGGTCGATGGAAGTCGCAGAAAAGCGACTGCGCGTCTTGATACTGGTTAATAGATGCTTAATGGTTAACATGCCGCCCAAATTATGGACATTAGGATTGCCTAGATAAATACCGAAAGCGTTTTGACCATGTTTTTTCTGTACCGACTGAATACCAGCTGCCACTTTATCTAACGCCTCAGCCCAGCTAATCTCTTTCCAACCGTTAGCCGTTCTCTCAACGGGATGACGCAGGCGATCACTGTCTTCATGCAAGTCTTGCAAAGCATGAGCTATGCTGAAGAAACCGTACAAGTAAACTTGGTAAACTAAGCGTATTAATC
>NZ_JADQAK010000022.1:12310-61831 GCF_022129285.1 Psychrobacter sp. Ps4 | reverse complement strand
TGCCATTTCGCTTGTTTTAAAACGATTGTATCTTATTTAAAAAGAACTGACTATACGTGGATGCCATGCTGCTATCACCTTAAATGTGGGTGGCAGGGCTTCCACTTTGAGCTCTTTAACCCGACTGTTTGGCAATAAACGCGAGGGATAAAATGCAATCATATCGGTTGTATAAAGGATATCTGGCACCGCAGAAAAGCTAGGAACGGACATAACAATGTTTCGTTTAAGACCTTTTTCTGCAAACCACTGGTCATGAGAACCACGCAAGTTAGCGCGTGAAGGTGACACCACCAGCTGCGAATGTGCGGCAATTTGTGCCAGTGACAGCGGCTCTGTTGTAAAATTATTATTGCAACCAGTAATGCAAAAATGTTGTTCTTCAAGCAGCGTCACATAAGCCAAGTTATCAGGAATAAACTCTGGGAAAGTAATCAGCAGATCAAGCTCGCCTGCCGCAATAAGCTGATTGACATTGTCTGAGGCAAAATCACGTACGATTAACTTCAAATCAGGCGCGTCGCGGCGCGTTATATGAAACAACTGCGGTAATAATGCCTGCGTCGCATAGTCGGTCGCGCTAATCGTAAATATGCCTTTATAAGTCTGCGGCGAAAACACATCTGGCTCTAACAGTGCTTCTAACTGCTCTAATATGCGACTAATGGGTTGCTGCATCGATAGCGCTTTGGGGGTTGCCACCATGCGATTGCCTTGACGAATAAACAAACGATCATCAAACAAATCACGCAGCTTACGTAACTGTTCGCTGATTGCCTGCTGTGTCAGCCCCATTTTGCGCGCGACTTGTGAGAGATTTTTTAGATCAAGCAACGCATGTAGCACTCTCAGCTGCTTGATATCGAGTCGGTTAATTCCATTCATAATATGTACCATTTATAGTTGTATCTTAAACAACAAAATCCTGTTTCCAATTGTATCTATAAAACTCTATGCTTACCAACCTTACTTACGCAGTAATAAAGCATCAAAACAAGCTCAGTGGTTTAAACAATAACCCCATCTATTTGTTTTAAAAGAGAGTTTTATGGAACCATCTATTATCGATACCAGCCCATTGTTTGCATCTGTCACACTTGGACCATATACGTTAAAAAACCGTATTGTCATGCCACCGTTGACACGCTCTCGCAGCACGCAACCGGATAATATTCCTAATGAATTAATGGCAAGCTACTATACACAGCGCGCATCAGCTGGTTTTATGGTCACTGAAGGCACGCAAATTGAGCCAAGGGGTCAAGGTTATGCGTGGACACCAGGCATACATTCGCATGCCCAAATCGAAGGCTGGAAAAAGGTCACTCAAGCGGTACACGCAGCAGGTGGTATCATTTTCGCTCAGCTTTGGCATGTGGGTCGCGTGTCTCATACCAGCTTACAACCACAAGGCGCTCAGCCAATTGCACCATCAGCTATCACTGCTGACAATGTAAAAGTATTTATCGAAACAGCACCAGGTGCAGGCGCGTTAGCCGATCCTAGTGAGCCACGCGCACTCAGTACTGATGAAGTTAGTGAACTGGTCGCTATGTATGCGGCAGCCGCACGCAATGCATTGGAGGCAGGTTTTGATGGCGTCGAGCTGCATTGTGCCAATGGCTATTTGGTGAATCAGTTCATCTCTGAGCATAGCAACACACGTGATGATCAGTATGGCGGTTCATTGACCAATCGCTTGCGTTTCTTAAAAGAAATCGTGGCTGCCGTCAGTGAAGTGGTTGGTGCTGATCGCTTAGGCGTACGTTTCGCACCGCTGTTTGCTAGCACAGATGAGACTCGCGTGTATTTAGGGCTAGTGGAATCAGATCCACATCATACGTATATTGAAGCGATTAAAGTACTTGAACAAGCGGGTATCGCTTATTTATCTATTGCAGAAGCTGACTGGGACAATGCTCCTGATTTACCAGAGACGTTTTATCAGGCCGTCAGAGCTGAGTTTTCAGGACGTATTATCTATGCGGGTAAATACACGACGGAAAAATCGGTTCATATGCTAGCTAAAGGTTATGGCGATTTATTTGCTTTTGGGCGTCCTTTTATTGCTAATCCCGATTTACCTGAGCGCATCGCCAATCATTGGCCACTCAACGAGGCAGATCCTACCACGATGTATGGTGGCACCGAAATTGGCTATAATGATTATCCTTACTATCAAAACTCTTAATACAATAAGGCCATTCGTGGCCTTATTTTTTTGCTTATAAATAGGATATTTTTAATAGCTGATTCATATATATAGCCCTTATGATTCATCCGACTGATCAAATAACTTTTCGATAGGCTTGCTGTGTATCTTTGAGCTATTGAACAGCGACTTATTACCAGTATCCGCTTCTGTCCAAAAATTAATATTGAATTGGGCATCATCGCTTAATTCTACGCGGTGCCAATATTGAGGCGGACTGACAGCGAACTGCCCTGCTTTAATCACAATGGTTTTTTCAGGTTCAGTAGCGGCTTCATCAGCAAAGCCATAAAAGGTTACCGTGCCTTGCATGACACAAATTTGGCCGTATACGCCCTCTGCTGTATTGTGATGAGTCAACAAGGCTTTTGGGACTTTATCTTTAGTAAAAAAGTGGGTCGAACGCTTTATTTTCCAATGGCTGGGTATGACGGGGTTTGAGGCGACAGTATGACTCATGGTAACTCCTTAGCTGATTTGATGGGTTTATCTCAATCTTTTTTATTAACAGCTTACTTGAGAATAAAAAGGATTGGTAAACGAGAAAAGCACGCACAGTAATGGTTATTACTATAGCGCATCATATTTTCAAATGTATTGCTATCCTCATATCATCTTAGTTAACCATCAATATATAGGATATTAAAGCCACTTTTTAATCCCCATTAAGTAGTATGTGAAATGACATTCATACTGCTTTCGCCTAATGGCTAGCGAGCTTACTTGTTGCTACATTAACTCCATCTAAACTATCCAGTTCGACGGTGGAGAATACTTGTCATGCATGCAAAAGAGCTACTTGAGGTTGAACGCCGTGATATAAGAGCGCTCCACTATACGTGGATTGCTTTTTTTCTGACCTTTTATGTCTGGTTCAATATGGCACCACTAGCCACTTCTATGCTAGAGGCTGAAAGCTACTTAACTTCTGAACATATCAAATTATTTCTCATTGCCAACGTTGCTTTGGCCATTCCAGGGCGAGTGGTAGTCGGCATGGCATTGGATCGCTTCGGTCCGCGTCGCGTGTTTTCCATACTGATGGTCGTCATGGCGATACCGACATGGTTCTTCGCTTTTGGTGATTCCGCGATGCAGCTTTTCATCGCTCGCCTATTTATGTCTATCGTGGGCGCAGGGTTCGTCGTTGGCATTCACATGACCGCCCTTTGGTTTAAGCCAAAAGACATTGGCTTTGCCGAAGGATTTTATGCAGGCTGGGGTAATTTTGGTTCAGCTGCCGCAGCGATTACCATTCCCACGGTTGCGCTACAGTTCTTTGGTGGTGATGACGGTTGGCGCTGGGCAATTGCATTATCTGGCTTACTGATGGCCGCTTACGGGGTGGCCTATTGGTTTTTAATCACCGATGGCCCTACACAAGATACCCATAAAAAAGCACGTAAGGCGGGTGCTTTAGAGGTATCAAGTTGGAGAGATTTATTATTATATTGCCTATTTATTATTCCTTTATATGGCGTATTAGGTGTATTGGTTTATCGCACTAAAAACATGGGATTCCTGAGCGAAACAGGCGCTTGGGGGTTTTATACTCTCATCGCTGTGGTGGTTATTTATCAAATTTATAAAGCCATCAGTGTCAACGTACCCATGCTCAAAGCGGGTATCCCTGAGGATGACAAATACCCCTTTACCTCTGTTGCCGCCCTAAATGTCACCTACTTTGCTAACTTTGGCGCAGAGCTGGCGGTCGTCTCTATGCTACCGATGTTCTTTGCCGCAACGTGGAAGCTCGACCCTACCGTCGCAGGGTTAGTCGCATCGACCTTTGCTTTTGTTAACTTATGGGCGCGACCACTTGGCGGCTATATCTCTGACAAGGTTGGCAATCGTCGCTTGGTAATGTTGGTATACATGTTCGGTATCGGTATCGGCTTTGGATTGATGGGATTGCTGAATGCAGAGTGGCCATTGTTTATCGCGGTCGTCTTTACGATTCTATGCTCAGTCTTTGTACAAGGGGCAGAAGGCGCAACTTTTGGTATTATCCCCTCAATTAAACGGCGCTTAACGGGTCAAATTTCTGGTATGGCGGGGGCTTATGGCAACGTTGGCGCTGTGTTCTACCTATTTATATTTACCTTGGTCGAACCAAATCAGTTCTTTTTTATCATTGCGATAGGTGCATTTATCGCTTGGGTACTTTGTTTCTTCTGGTTAAAAGAGCCTGAAGATGCCTTTGGTGACGAATACAAAATGTCCTCGGTCGATCGTCAAATTGCCGCTGAAGAAGGCTAATTTGATTAGCTTATAAAATAAAAAAGCCACCCAGCATCAATGTTCGGTGGCTTTTTGACTGATATAGAGAGCTATCCAGACATGTAATAGAGGTTATTCAGATGACCCATGATTTTTTATAAAAGTAGCACTTTCAAAAAGTAGCGATTTCAAAAAGTAATATTTTCAAAAAACAATCACATCGATAAATAACCATTTTGACAGACGACTACTTTGACAAATGATTCACGGTCCATACTGCTGCCTCTACCCGTGTGCGTAGTCCAGTTTTGTTCAAAATATGCTTAACATGCACTTTTACTGTGGATTCAGCGACATCCAGTTTGTTGGCAATCATTTTATTACTTAAGCCTTCAGCAATCATTTGAATCACTTGCAACTCTCTAGTAGTGAGATTGCCAGCGATATCTTCAATGCTTGGTGTACGTAACGTTTGCGCCAAGATTGAGGCCAAATTGGGACTGATAACCAGCTCACCGCGCAACACTTTTCTAATATCGACGATGATTAACTCAGGCTCCATATCTTTTAGCAAATAACCATCCACCCCTAATTTCAACGCTTCTTGCACGTCTTCTCCGCTGTCAGAAACTGTAAATAGCAAGGTAGCCACGTCAATATTTCTGGCTTTAATTTCTCTTAGGGTCTCGATACCAGTCAACACTGGCATTTTATGATCTAGAATGACCAGATCAACCGGATTGTTTGCCAAAAAATCCAACGCTTCTTGTCCGTTATTCGCCTCACCAACGACGGTGACATCACTTTCGAGACTGAGCAGTTCTGCGACACCGCGGCGCAGCATAGGATGATCATCGACCAATAATAGACGAGCAGGAGAAGCAGACGTATAAACTTTAGTAGTCATAAAATACTCACAAATTGAAAAATGCTACAAAAAATACAATGCAGTGGTTAAGAGCGTTTACTAAGCCTATTCACTTAGTTTTGCTCAGCCATATAATCCCTAAAGAAACTGGGTACAAACCTGACGATGACGCTGGTACCTGCGGGTACATTATTAGAGATAATCAAATCACCGCCTAATTTATAGGCACGCTCTTTCATAATCATTAGACCATGATGCTGGGTCTGATTGACAGTCCCTGATATGCCAACGCCGTCATCATTAACCATCATCGCTACATAATTACTTTCATCATCATAAACCAAATCGATAGTGACGCAGTTAGCATGAGCATGGCGACTGATATTCGACAGCGCCTCCCTTATAATTTGAATGAGATGTACTTGTTCGGTTGCCGTTAGATTCAAGGATAGGATTTGATTGTTGACCTTTATGTCAAACTGCCCTTTTACAGCAAACTCATCAGCCGCCTCATATAAAGCTTCATCAAAATTGCCGCTATCAATCGTCAAGCGAAAAGTCGTCAATAAGTCTCTCAGCTCATGATAAGCAGAGTTCAGACCCATTTTTATTTGACTGATATGCTGCCCAACCTTGATTTGACTTTGTTCATCAAATACCACCAACCCACTGTCTTTATCAGCAGACAGTTGCAGATGTTTTTCGAGCACGCTGACTTGTATTTTTAGATAAGACAATGACTGTGCTAAAGAATCATGCAACTCCCTAGCAATGGTCGAGCGCTCTTCAAGTAGAATAAGCTGATGGTCTTGCTGCCTTTGTCTGCGTAGGGATAAGGCGGTGCTGACGAGATTGGTCAGCACAACAATCAATTCATTATTTTTAGCAATTAAATAACTACTATCTACCTCTACTACCTTGATACGTGTTGAATTTTCCTCGCTTTTTTTCTTATCTTCTGCATAAGCTTTATTGGTCATTAAGACAGATTTCGGTCTGACCTTTAGCTCACCAAATTCTATATCTTGATGAATAATCGGAAACGTTTTGGTATAAACGTCTTCTTTAATAAAGCAGCTATCACAAGTGAGTTTGGTACATAGCTCCTTCATCCTATCATCGTGTAGGGCTATAGAGTTTTTATTGGTTAGAATATTGCTTTGGATACACAGCGTAAAATCTAAATATGGGAATATACACCCAAAGCCAGTAATCAATTCATCAAGCCGATGTAAGCTCACAGGGCTACTGGTCAATTGCTTTGAGAAATCATAAAACAATGATAAGGCTTGGTTGGCTTTTACCAGATGCTGAGTCTTTGTCTGTACCTCACTCTCAAGTGAGCGCTGATACCTCTCAATAGTACTGGCCATACCGTTAAAAGAATTGCCAAGCGCTTCAAATTCTCTATAACCGCTGATAGACACTCTCGTATCATATTTGCCTTCTTTAAACGCCCGATTGGCTTTAATGAGTTGTTGAATAGGCGTTAGCACTAAGTTCTGTAATCTCCGTACGCCTATCAGCATAATAATCATGCTCAGTATCAGTGATAGTATTTGTAGGTTTTGCTGCCATGTCTGACGCTGCTCATTTCTATCCTGTAACGCGCCAACAAAACGATTAACATCGTCAATATATTTGGTTGAATCACTATAAAAGCCTTGCTTGTCTTGTGCCAACAATGCTGGTTTTAAATCACGAAACCATTGTGATTTTATCTGGCTCCATTGCTCACTGATCGCCTTATCTCTGTTGGCACTGGTCAGTTGATACGCTTGTAATTTGTTGAGACGACTCTCCATGTCTTCAACCAGTATATCTATTTTTTCATACTCGCTTTTATTGGAGAAATCCAGTCTGTCTTGCTTTTCTACCTGCGGCGCATTGTCATTATCTAAGCCATCTTGTTTGATATTTAGACTTGAGCTAAAGGGATGGTTATCCGCAAAGTCAGTCGCTAACTGAAAGCTAATGCGATACGTTGCCATGCGTATCGAGCCTGCGGTATTAATCGCCTCAGCATCAGACTTTGCGACCCAAGCGAGCGCACCACTGCCTATCGCTGACATCAAAAACAAAGTAGCGATGATCGTAATAGCAATCCAAGTATGAAGGAACAAAGACTGCCGTCGTAGATTAGACATGATTAATAGCGCTCCCATCAAACACTTTCTGCACAAAGGATTTGAGATCTTAAAATTGAACGTCGCAAAAGCAAAAAATACACAGCATAAAAAATACTACAGCTCACTTATCCGTCCATCGACAAGCAAAACTTTAGTGATAAACCTGCCCGCAATATACCCCTTTTAGTCATCAGTATACCACTATGTATGAATACTCTTCATCGGGATAACACAGTACCGTGAGTTATCATTTTTTGAAAGAGCAAGTGATTCATAGCGCTCATAAGCCAGTACGGCGGCTCTTTGTCATTAACAATAACAAGAGTAAGCGCTACGGTTTACTGTAAGTTTAGACAGCCATTTGATGATAAAAAATACTGAACATAACTAGGCATAGCTGATACTAAGTGAGGAATAACATGGGCAATAATTACAACTTCAAAGGTGGTAAGCTCATCACTGACTGGCGACCTGAAGTAGAAGAATTTTGGGAAGGAGGCGGCAAAAAAGTCGCTCGTAGAAATTTATGGATATCCATTCCATCGTTGCTATTGGCATTTGCAGTATGGATGGTATGGAGTGCCGTCATCGTCCGTCTGCCAGAGATTGGTTTTGATTTTGATGATGGGCAGTTGTTTTGGCTCGCCGCGCTGCCCGGACTATCAGGGGCAACGCTGCGAATTTTTTATTCTTTTATGGTGCCTATCTTTGGTGGGCGACGTTGGACAGCGATATCTACCTTATCCCTGTTAATCCCAGCATTATGGATGGGCTTTGCGGTTCAGAACCCTGATACGCCATTTATGATATTTGCCATCATTGCCCTACTTTGTGGCTTCGGTGGTGGTAACTTTGCCTCCTCCATGTCCAATATCTCGTTCTTCTTTCCAAAAGCAGAACAGGGCACTGCTCTTGGGCTAAACGCGGGTTTGGGTAATCTTGGCGTATCGGTGATGCAGTTCGTTGTACCGATGATTATATTGGTAGCAGCCTTTGGCAGCTTAGGCGGCGACCCACAAGTCTCTGCAAGTGGTCAGCTGTTTTATCTACAAAATGCAGGCTTTATTTGGGTACCCTTTATTCTGCTATTTTCAGCACTGGCATGGTTTGGCATGAACGATATTGCCACTGCTAAAGCTTCCTTTAAAGACCAATCCGTTATCTTTAAACGCAAACATAACTGGATCATGTGTATCCTATATATGGCGACCTTTGGCTCGTTCATTGGTTTTTCCGCTGCGTTTCCGATGCTGATTAAAAACTCATTTCCCGCCATTGATGCGCTTAAGTTTGCCTTCTTGGGTCCTTTAGTTGGTGCACTATTTCGCCCCTTAGGTGGTTGGATATCTGACAAAACCAGTGGCGCAAAAGTGACTTTTTGGAACTATATCGTGATGGTATTGGCGGTAGTGGCGGTGATGTATTTTCTCCCTAGCGAGACTCATGAGGGCAGCTTTGTCGGATACTTCATCTCCTTTATGGTGCTATTTATTACCACGGGTATCGGTAACGGCTCTACCTTTACCATGATTCCCGTTATCTTCAGAACCTTTCATGAACGCCTTGAACCTCAAAAAGCAGGTACAGAGGACTTGTTTGTCGAGATACGTAAAGAATCAGCAGCAGTGGTTGGCTTTACGTCAGCGATAGCGGCCTATGGCGCATTCTTTGTCCCAAAAATGTTTGGTTCAGGACTGGGTGTTGATGGTACTTTTATCGCTTTAATTATCTTTTATGTTCTCTGTATTGTGTTGACATGGTGGTATTACAGTCGCCCTAATGCTGAGATTCCTTGCTAAAGCAGCCTTGTATAAATCATTCTTTGAAAACAGATTTTTAAATTAAAAACATCTTTCTTTATAGTGCTACTTGCCAGCGTAAGTAGCACTTTTTTTATTTTTACCAATCTATATTTTGCTTATTAATAAGCCCAACTCATAAATACTTAACGATTTTTTAAGCAAATTTTATCATTTACCGCTACTACTAAGGTGGTAGTGCTCTGCTCATGTTAGCGGATAGCAAGAGGGCGATGGCTTACTTAAAATAATACCATCGAAAAACATTTACAGCTTGGGCAAAGGGTTGTTTTTACCACGCCATTCAGCTTTAGATACCCCATAGGCAATAATACAGAGGATAGCGAAATGAGCCATTTACTCGACCAATTCCGTTTTTTTAAACGTAAAAAGGGCGAATTCTCCGATGGGCATGGTGAGACGCGCGATGAGTCTCGTGACTGGGAAAATGTGTATCGTAGCCGTTGGCAGTATGACAAAGTCGTGCGTTCAACGCATGGGGTCAACTGCACCGGTTCTTGCTCATGGAAAATTTACGTAAAAAACGGCTTGGTCACGTGGGAAACGCAGCAAACTGACTATCCTGAAACCCGTCCAGACCTACCAAACCACGAACCGCGTGGCTGTCCTCGTGGCGCAAGTTATAGCTGGTACATGTATTCAGCGAACCGTGTGAAATATCCTAAAGTACGTAAGCCGCTTCTAAAATTATGGCGTGAAGCCAAAGCGCAGTATCCTGATCCTGTCGATGCTTGGGGCAGTATTATCCAAGACCCTATCAAAGCAGAACAGTATAAATCCAAGCGCGGTTTGGGCGGCTTTATTCGCTCAACGTGGGCAGAAGTCAATGAAATCATCGCCGCTAGTAATGTCTATACCGCCAAAACCTTTGGTCCTGACCGTATCGTTGGCTTCTCTCCGATTCCTGCGATGTCGATGGTCAGTTACGCCGCCGGTAGTCGTTATTTATCGTTGATTGGTGGTGTCTGCTTATCTTTCTATGATTGGTATTGTGACCTGCCGCCAGCCTCGCCAATGGTTTGGGTCGAGCAAACTGACGTGCCAGAATCAGCCGATTGGTACAACTCTGATTATATTATTGCTTGGGGCTCAAACGTTCCGCAAACACGCACACCCGATGCGCATTTCTTTACCGAAGTTCGTTATAAAGGCACTAAGACCGTTTCTATCACCCCTGATTATGCTGAGGTTTCTAAGTTAACTGACTTATGGCTAAATCCAAAACAGGGTACTGACGCAGCGGTCGCACAAGCATTCTGTCATGTCATTATCAAAGAATTTTATCTTAAGCAGCCAAGTGACTATTTCTTAGATTACGCCAAACGCTATACCGATTTACCAGTCCTTGTGATGCTAGAAGGTGAAGAAGGCGCGCGCCGTGCTGGTCGCTATCTACGCGCTTCTGATTTAATCGATAATTTAGGTCAAGAAAACAATCCTGAATGGAAAACCATCGGTCTAAATAGTGATGGTGAACTGGTCTCTCCACTCGGCTCGATTGGCTATCGTTGGGGCGAAAAAGGCAAATGGAACCTTGAGCAAAAAAATGGCACCACAGGCGCAGAGATTGACCTAACGCTGACTTTGAAAGACAGTAATGAGACCTGCAAAGTCGGCTTTGATTACTTTGGTCATGTGGATCATCCACATTTCACCTCGGTACCGGGCGAAGCAATACAGCAAAAAACCGTTCCTTGTAAAACCATTACCCTTGCCGATGGCAGCACTGCTATCGTTGCGACCGTCTTTGATCTAACCGTTGCCAACCTTGGGGTGGATAATGGTGTTGGCGGCGAGCATGTCACCGACGACTATAACGATGCAACCGTACCGGGCACGCCTGCTTGGCAAGAAGTCATCACCGGTCTAAGCCGTGAGCGCGTCATCCAAGTCGCACGTGAATTTGCTGAAAACGCCCATAAGACTCATGGTAAATCGATGATTATCATCGGCGCGGGTATGAACCACTGGTATCACCTCGATATGAACTATCGCGGCGTGATTAACATGCTGATGCTGTGCGGCTGTATCGGCAAATCTGGCGGCGGCTGGGCGCATTATGTTGGTCAAGAAAAACTGCGCCCTCAAACGGGTTGGTTGCCATTGGCCTTTGCGCTTGATTGGCATCGTCCACCGCGTCATATGAACGGCACGAGCTTCTTTTACAATCACAGCTCACAGTGGCGTCACGAAACCATTTCTGCCCATGAAATCCTCTCGCCTCTCGTCGATAAAAAGTTCTTCCCTGAGCATATGCTTGATTACAACATTCAAGCAGAGCGTGCAGGCTGGCTGCCTTCAGCGCCGCAATTAAACCGCAATCCACTGACCATTGCTGCCAAAGCCAAGGAAAGCGGCAAAGGCGTGGAAGAATATGTGGTCGATTCTCTCGAAGATAGCAGCTTACGCTTTGCTTGTGAATCACCTGATAACCCAGCCAACTTCCCTCGCAACATGTTTATCTGGCGCTCAAACCTATTGGGCTCATCAGGTAAAGGTCATGAATATATGCTGCATTATTTCTTGGGCACCAAAAACGGCTTGCTCAATAAAGAAAATGCAGAAGGTCACCTGCAACCAAAAGAAGTCGATTGGGTAGAAAAAGGCCCGACTGGTAAATTAGACTTGGTTGTCACGTTAGACTTCCGCATGTCTTCTACCTGTTTGTATTCTGACATCGTGCTACCAACTGCAACTTGGTACGAAAAAGATGACATGAATACCTCAGACATGCACCCATTCATTCACCCATTAACCGCCGCGACTGACCCTGCGTGGGAATCTAAGACCGATTGGGAAATTTATAAAGGAATTGCCAAGAGCTTCTCTGAAGTATCAAAAGGTCATTTAGGTGTTGAAACTGACGTTGTCACCTTGCCGATGCAACATGACACCCCAGGTGAGTTGGCACAACCATTTGGTGGCACTGACTGGAAAACGGCTGGCGAAAAACCTGTACCGGGTAAAAACTGTCCCATGATTAAAGTGGTTGAGCGTGACTATCCGAGCACTTATAAAAAGTTCACTTCTATGGGTCCTGCCTTAGAAAAACTGGGCAATGGCTCGAAAGGCTTGAATTGGGACATGAAAACCGAGGTCAAACAGCTGGGGGATTTAAACCACCGCGTGACTGAAACGGGTATCTCTGAAGGCAGACCACGTCTCGATACAGCCATTAATGCTTCTGAGATGATTTTGATGCTCGCGCCTGAGACCAATGGTCATGTCGCCGTAAAAGGATGGAGCGCGCTCTCTGAATTTACTGGTCGCGACCATACTCATCTTGCCAAATCTAGCGAGCACGAAAAAATCCGCTTTAAAGATATCGTCGCACAGCCACGTAAAATTATCTCAAGCCCGACATGGTCAGGTATTGAGTCGGATCAGGTCAGTTATAACGCGGGCTATACCAACGTCCATGAGCTGATTCCATGGCGTACGATTACTGGTCGCCAGCAGTTTTATCAAGACCATCCTTGGATGCAGGCGTTTGGTGAGCAAATGCAGCAGTATCGTCCACCTATCGATACCAAGACCACTGAGCTGCTCAAAGACGCTAAACCAAATGGCAATAAAGAGATTGTACTGAACTTCTTAACACCGCACCAAAAATGGGGCATCCACAGTACCTACTCTGAAAACTTGCTGATGCTGACCCTAAGTCGCGGCGGACCTTGTGTCTGGATGTCAGAAGTCGATGCCCAAAAAGCTGGCATCGTCGATAACGACTGGATTGAGCTGTTCAATGCTAATGGGGCAATCACTGCCCGTGCCATCGTCAGCCAACGCGTTAAAGAAGGCATGACCATGATGTATCACGCCCAAGAAAAACTGGTCAATATTCCAGGCTCTGAGCAAACAGGCACGCGTGGCGGTATCCATAATTCGGTCACTCGGACGATTTTGAAACCGACGCATATGATTGGCAGCTACGCCCAGCAGTCTTATGGCTTTAACTATTATGGCACCGTCGGTTGTAACCGTGATGAGTTTGTCGTGATTCGTAAAATGTCAAAAATCGACTGGCTAGAAGACAAACCCGATAACGAATTGCCACGTCCATTACCAACCAGCATTGAAGGGTAAAGCTGTTTCTTCTATCGAAAAGATATCCTAATTTCAGGATATCTAGGAAGAACATAAAGCTGCTTTTTTACTATTATTTGGAGCACAGATCCATGAAAATTCGTTCGCAAGTCGGCATGGTGCTTAACCTTGATAAATGTATCGGTTGTCACACCTGCTCAGTCACCTGTAAAAACGTCTGGACCAGCCGTGAAGGTATGGAATATGCGTGGTTTAACAACGTTGAATCAAAACCCGGTATCGGCTATCCCAAAGAGTGGGAGAACCAAACCAAATGGAAAGGCGGTTGGATACGCAATGCCAATGGCACCATCAATCCGCGTATCGGCGGTAAATTTAGAGTATTGGCAAATATCTTTGCTAACCCTGACCTACCAGAGATTGATGATTATTACGAGCCGTTTGATTTCGATTATCAACATCTGCATACCGCGCCTATCAGCAATCATCAACCTATCGCCCGCCCGCGCTCAGCCATTACTGGCAAGCGTATGCAAAAGATTGAATGGGGTCCTAACTGGGAAGAAATCCTCGGCTCAGAGTTTGAAAAACGTCGCAAAGATAAAAACTTTGACAACATCCAAGCGGAGATTTATGGCGAGTACGAAAACACCTTTATGATGTATTTGCCACGTCTGTGCGAGCATTGCTTGAACCCAACTTGCGTCGCATCATGCCCAAGTGGCGCGATTTATAAGCGTGAAGAAGACGGCATTGTCTTGATTGACCAAGAAAAATGTCGCGGCTGGCGCATGTGTATCTCAGGCTGCCCGTATAAAAAGATTTACTACAACTGGAAGTCGGGGAAATCTGAAAAATGCATCTTCTGTTATCCACGTATTGAAGCTGGCTTGCCGACCGTTTGTTCCGAAACCTGTGTTGGTCGTATCCGCTACTTGGGCGTCTTGCTTTATGATGCTGACAAAATCGCTGAAGCAGCAAGCACCCCTAACGAGCAAGACCTTTATCAAGCACAGTTAGACGTATTTTTAGATCCAAATGACCCTGCTGTTATCGCCCAAGCATTAAAAGACGGTGTACCGCAATCGGTCATTGATTCAGCCCAGCGCTCACCAGTTTATAAGCTAGCGATGGATTGGAAGCTTGCGCTACCGCTACACCCTGAATACCGCACGCTACCGATGGTTTGGTATGTACCGCCATTATCACCGATTCAAAATGCTGCTGAAGCAGGCAAAGTCGGTATGGATGGTTTGATTCCAGATGTCGACAGCTTACGTATTCCACTGCGTTATTTAGCAAACATGCTTACCGCAGGCGATGAAGAGCCAGTACGTTTGGCATTGAAGCGCCTACTGGCTATGCGTAGCTACAAGCGTATGCAATTGGTTGAAAAACAAGAAGTCCAAAGTATTTTGGATGATGTGGGTTTGACCAAGCTGCAAGTGGAAGAGATGTACCGCTACTTGGCTATCGCCAACTACGAAGATCGCTTTGTAATTCCAACGGCGCATCGTGAAGAAGCATTGAGTGATGCATTCGCTGAGCGTAATGGTTGCGGATTCACCTTTGGCGAAGGCTGTTCAGGACATTCGGACAATAGCATGTTTGGACAACGCAAAACCAATCGCCGCGATTTCATCGATACTGTCCAAAAGTGGGAGTCATAAGATGCAAACTACTCAACTTAATAACAGCACTTCAGTGCATGAGCCAATTACCCAACCAACCATCGGCAACTCGGATTTGAAGCTACTCAAGGTACTCAGTCTACTTATCGACTATCCAAGCAATGAGCTGTTTCTCAGCGATACGCTTGCCGATTGCACCGAAATTGTCGCCAAATCAACGCTGATTAGCCCAGAAGTACGGACGCAAATCATCGACTTGATTGAAGATTTAATCGATACCGGCTCTCTTGAGGCGCAAGCGCGTTATGACGGTTTGTTTGAGCGCGGTCGTTCTTTATCATTGTGGTTGTTTGAGCATGTACATGGCGAATCGCGCGACCGTGGTCAAGCGATGGTCGATTTGATGGGTCAGTATCAGGAGGCTGGCTTTGAGATTAGCGTCAAAGAGCTGCCTGATTATCTGCCTTTGTATCTTGAATTTTTAGCGTATCAAGCAACTATTATCGAAGACGACATTCAAATTCGTATGGATATCGCTGATGTTAGCCATATCCTCGCTTTGCTTGCCGCCAGATTAGAGGGTCGCGGTAGCTTGTATAAAGGCTGCTTTAATGCGCTATTGCAAATCGCTGGTAAACCGCTCGATATCGTTGAAGAGTACCAAGAAAAAATCAGTAAAGAAAAGCGTGATGACAGCTTTGAGGCATTAGACAAAGAATGGGAAGAAGAAGTGGTGACGTTTTTAGATGCGCAACAAGAAGAGCGCTGCCCGTCACAGACAAGTACCCAAAATCTTGCAGCAAAAGCTGGTATAAAAAATGCCTCTGCTACAAATGCGGTCGATGCTCCAGTGCACTGGGTAGATTTTAAAACCAACCAACCGGTTAAATCATAATAAGGAGAAAGGACATGAATATCGCAGATCCTAGTGTGCAGTCTTTAGCCAACCTAAACTGGCTACAAATTTTCCTTTTTGGCGTTTATCCGTATGTGGCATTGACCATCGCTATTATTGGTACTTGGGTACGTTTTGATTTATCTCAGTATTCATGGAAGACGGGCTCGACGCAGATGCTCAGAAGCAAAAACATGCGCCTTGCCAGCAACTTATTCCACGTTGGCATTATCGTGGTCTTGCTCGGTCATTTATTTGGTATGTTGACGCCGCATTTTCTTTATGACAGATTTATTAGCGCTGGGCATAAGCAGATTTTAGCAGTGGTCGTTGGGGGTATCGCAGGGGTGTTTTGTTGGTTCGGTTTGGTCATGCTCATGTGGCGACGCTTTACCGATGACCGTATCTCAAACACCTCATCGTTCTCAGACAAGCTGGTATTAGTGCTGTTATTCATCCAGCTGAACTTAGGTCTGCTGTCCATCTTTACGTCAGTAAAGCATTTAGATGGCTATACCATGATGAATTTGGCAGGCTGGGCACAGGACATCACAATCTTAAGACCTTTGCAGGCAGCGGCGCGCATTGAGCAAACTGACTTAATTTATCAGCTGCATATGGCGCTCGGCATCACCCTTATTGCGATATTTCCGTTTACACGGCTTATTCATATCATTAGCGCGCCAATTTGGTATTTCGGCCGTCGCTATCAAATTGTCAGACAAAAGAACTCTCAGTAAGGCTGTAGAGCAGTATCTAAATGGAATGGCATTTTTAACCCTATCCTCACCTAGATACTGCTCTTTACCCTACCTTTAACGATAAATCAACACGCCCTATATTTTAGAATTTCTATTACCAGAATCCTTAGTGGAGCAAAGCCATGACTGTCAGTACCTACAATCCAGCCGACCATGCGACCAACCAAAACGCTCATGTGCACAGTGGTAAACATCACAGCCATGGTAATGATAATCACAGTCACAGTCACAGTCACAGTCATGCCGATCACACTCCTACTGGTCGCGGTGATGATATTCTTAGAGTAATGCCAACCTTGTCTGATTTGCAAAAACCGCATTCTGACCAAGAGTTCATCGAAAAAGCAATGGCAGAAGAGCGCAGCAACCATAAAAACCTGATTGCCTCTAGCCGTGATGAGCTGCCTTCAGTGACGGTCAATGGGGTGATGATAGATAGAACCAATATCGCCCAAGAGCTGCAATATCATCCAGCAGAAAACAAAGAAGACGCCGTCTTTTTAGCGACGCAAGCCTTAGTAGTGCGCGAATTACTGAGATTGGCGGTTTTAGATGAGCCAAGCCTTGGTGAAGCGGCATGGGAAAACGACGAAGAGCAAGCCATTTCTACTTTAATAGACAAAAACGTTCAAGCAACGATGCCAGATATGGCAACCTGTGAGCGCTATTATAAGCAGAATATGACTGACTTTAAGACTGATCCCATCATGACTGTACGCCATATTTTATTGGCATGCCCGCCTGAAGATGGTGATGAGCGCTTAAAGCTTAAAAAGACCGCTTACGAGTTTATCGAACAAATCAAAAATAACGCCAATCCTGATGCAGAATTTATTCTGTTAGCACGCCAGCATTCGGCTTGCCCTTCAAAAGAGCAAGGTGGCGAACTGGGTGTGATTAGCAAAGGTCAAACCGTACCAGAATTTGAAGGTGTATTGTTTAAGCTAGATAAAGGACTTGCGCCAAGCCCTATCGAAAGCCGTTACGGTTTTCACATCGTTGAGGTGCTCAATAAAGAACCTGGCATACAGATGACTTATGAGCAAGTCAGTCCTGCAATCCATAATAAACTGAGCCAACAAGCCTTTCACCAATCATTATGCGACTACTTGTTTACCTTAGCGCATGAAGCTGATATCCAAGGTATCGAGATGACACTTGAGCAAGAGAATATCTTCCGCGGCTAAGCAGTCCGCTGTCGGTCACTTAATTCTTATGTTATAAAGTAGCTGCTATGGTATAAAGGTTCTTGTGATACAACACCCTTTTTATGCTATGTGTCGTTCAATATCAATAACACAGTTCAATATTAATAAAATGAGTAGACGTTTATGATTACGGTTGCAGGACTTATCTCTGAAATACAGCAGCGCATAGAAACTTACAATACTAACGATTATCCGCTACACAAAAGAGTGGTCGAAAGCTACGATTTATTAGACAGCCGTCATCATATATTGGCAGAAGATATTGTCTCGCCTTTTGCCATACCAAGACAAAATCTATCGGCGATGGATGGTTATGCGATCGCTAAAGACAGCCTACTCTCAGCAGACAGCACGATTGATATCGTGGGTGAATCACAAGCGGGCAGTCCTTATAGTGGCGACATTTCAGCAGGACAAGGGGTGCGTATCTTTACCGGTGCGGTCGTTCCTGATAGCTGTGATACGGTCATCATGCAAGAAAATACCAACTTTGCCGCCATAAAAGACCGCATTGATAAATCGCAGCTTTATACTATTACCCTCAGTCAAGACGCTAAGCATGATGACAATATCCGTAAACAAGGCGAAGAAATTGAAGTTGGCGAAGCGGTTCTATTAAAGGGTAAACGCCTAAATCCTGCTGATATTAGCTTATTGGCTAATTTGGGCTTTGGTCAAGTGACGGTATATCAGCCTTTAACCGTTGGTGTACTCGCAACAGGTGATGAGCTAGTTGCCATTGGCAATGAGCTGACCAGTTTGGCGCAAATCTATAACTCGAACACGCCTACCCTAAAAAGCTTACTCGCTGATTTACCCATTACTATTCGTGATTATGGCATCATTGCTGATGATTTAGATAAAACCACCACTGCCGTAACCCAAGCGATGCAAGAGTGCGACGCCCTTATCTCTACGGCTGGCGTATCGGTTGGCGATTATGATTTTTTAACCACGGTTATTGAGCAGCTTGGGCAGATTAACCACTATAAAGTCGCCATGAAACCCGGTAAACCGTTTGTCTTTGGCGAGCTGACACAAAATCTTGCTAAGCCGGTATTATATTTTGGCTTACCCGGCAATCCGCTATCAACCGTCGTTGGTAGCTTACAATTTGTCATTCCAGCCTTATGGCAGATGGCAGGCGCTGCGCCACAAGAGCGTCCCATGCAGTTAAGCCTAACCGCAACGCTTAAAAACGATATTAAAAAATCAGCAGGACGGATGGATTTTCAAAGGGGAATTGTATCGCAGAATGACGCTGGCGAATTTCACGTTGAGAGCTTTAGCAAGCAACAATCGCACCGTATCAAACAGCTTAGCCACGCCAATTGCTTTATTGTCTTGGCGCAAGATTCTGGCAATGTGGCTGCCGGTGAAACTGTAAAAGTGCAGCCCTTTCCTTGGTTGCAGAGCTAAACAACAGCTAAACAACAGCTAAACAATTGAATCATTAATAACGGTATAGTTAAAAAGTTGCATGGCTAATCAAGGGTATAACGAGTTACACAGTTAATAACTCTTTATACTGTTGATTAGCCATGAATCATGAGAAACTGCTTAGGGCGTATCTTGATTTTAAAAATCATAACCAATGAGCATCTACTACTTTGGTGGTAGTTTTCAGCTCACTTATGGTGAATGGTTATTTGCTAGCAAGCTGTCATAATCGTATTTAAATAGATTTTCCCACTCACAACCTGAGGCAACGCCTAAAAGTACACACTATACTTAATATTAATGGTAATCATCTATGAACCATCTTGCCCCCAACGCAGGTAACGTAGGTAATGCGCAATTGTATTCGCCTGCCGCTGCACCCGCTATTTTTGATGGTGACTCATCGAAAACTGCTATCACGTCGACGTATTCTCCGGCCACGCTCTCTCAACCATTAACCGATGGTTTCGCACGACGTCTCACCTATTTGCGTCTATCGATTACTGATTTCTGTAATTTCCGCTGTGAGTATTGCCTGCCAGATGGCTATCAAGGCAAACCACCACAAAATGAGCTCAGTGTCAGCGAAATTGCTACCTTAGTCCGCGGCTTTGCCCAAGTCGGTACTAAAAAAGTCAGGATTACTGGCGGTGAACCCTCTATACGCCGTGACGTGGTCGACATTATTAAAACCATCAAAAACACCGAAGGCATTGAAACGGTTGCCATGACCAGTAATGGTTATAAACTTGGTAAACACTTAGCTAACTGGCAAGCGGCTGGACTGAATCAGCTGAATATCAGTATGGACAGCTTTGATGCCGCGACCTTCCATAAGATGACTGGCTTTGATATGTTGCCACAATTGCTGGCTGATATGGATACCTTGCTGGCAACCACAGATATTAAGCTGAAAATAAACAGTATTTTAATGGCTGAAACCGCCTTTGAAAATCTAATGAATGCCATCGACTATGTCAAAGACAGAGCGGTTACTTATCGGTTTATTGAATTTATGCAGACCAGTGACAACAGCGATTTGTTTTTTGCCCAGCATGCACAGTCCGATATCATTACCAATTATTTAAGCAAACACGGCTGGCAAACCCATATACGTGGTAGCAACGACGGTCCAGCGATAGAATATAGCCATCCAGATTATCAAGGGCGTATCGGACTAATTGCCCCTTATGCTGCTCATTTTTGTGATAGCTGCAATCGTTTGCGGGTAAGTAGTCAAGGCAAGGTACATCTATGCTTGTTTGACCAAGGTAACTACGATATTCGTCAGTATCTCGAACAAGATGACGTGGCGGGGCTTGTGAATACCTTACACAGCTTTATGCCGATTAAACCTGAGCATCATCATCTTCACGAATCAAACAGTGGCATGATGAATAACTTGTCGATGATTGGCGGTTGATTTATTAATAATAAAAACTTTTATTTTCACAGCAAGCGTATTTATTAAGGAATATCCATGAGTAAGCTGCAAGCCCCCTTTACCCCGCTTAATATCGCTATTTTAACGGTTTCTGACAGTCGTACTATTGCAGAAGATACCTCAGGGCAGTATTTGGTTGACCAACTGACCACAGCAGGACACCAACTTGCCGATCGTCAGCTGATTATTGATGATATTTATAAAATCAGAGCCGTCATCAGCGGTTGGATTGCCGACCCTAATGTACACGCTATTATCACCACGGGCGGTACTGGCTTTTATATTCGCGACAGTATGCCAGAAGCAGTCGGCGTATTATTTGATAAGTCGGTTGATGGTTTTGGTGAGATGTTCCGCTTAATCTCAAAAGACGATATCGGCATGTCTACCATCCAATCTCGTGCTGTGGCTGGTATGGCAAATGGCACGGGTATTTTTTGCCTACCCGGTTCATCAGGTGCTTGCCGCACTGCGTGGGAAGGTATCTTACAAGAGCAGCTCGATAGCCGCACACGCCCCTGTAATTTTGTGCCACACTTTATGCGCACCAATCCAGGTCACGATTGATTCATGGTCGATGTTGCAGATAGATTAATCGAAGTAGATAAATGCAATCTCTTAGCAGGTATCGTTATTTTGGCGGGCGGCGCATCCAAACGTATGGGATCGCCAAAAGCTGAGTTGATACTCCCGACAGGTGAGCGTTTACTTGATTATCATGTCAGACAAGCGCTTGAATTGAGTGCTGCGATGATAAGCAATATACCTATTATGATTGCGGATAATGGACGCGGCTTTAGCATCAATCCAGATTTGCTTAAGAATTCGCCATCGCCAGTCTTTCATATTACTGATTATCTATCTGCTAACGATCTTTCTAACAATATTCTGTCAAGCAATGATGATAAGCCGATTGAAACAGGCGGCGCGTTGGTAGCGATTGAGTCAGCACTGCAATCTATAACAAGCTCAATAGAATTAACGACAGACACAAGCCCACATATATCTTGGTTAACGGTTATCAGCTGTGACAGCTTAATTCCTGTCACAGATTTATGGCAAAAACTGCAACCTTATATGACGAACAATTCTGATAAAACTGTTATTTGCCTAACAGATGACAGTAATTTATATCCATTGTTAGGTTTATATCGTTTAAGTATTGAACCTAATTTGAAGGATTATATTGACGATGGACAGCGGCAAGTGATGAAGTTTATTCAGCCAATTGTGCAGCCCGTCCCTTTCGCAAAAAACTGGCAGTATCTAACCAATTTTAATACGCCTAAAGATTTTGAGCATGCCTGTTTAGCTTTAGACGACTTATAAAAAGGTTTATTGAGAGAAGCTGACCATCTGATAAAAACTGGCCATTTAAGAGAAATGAAAATGAATAGCGACCAAGTAAACAACAATAATAAAAACAATCAATCTGGCTTGTCCCATTTAGACAGCGACGGTGATATCACCATGGTCGATGTGAGTGGCAAAACGGCTAGCACCAGAGAAGCTTGTGCTCTCGGACAAGTGGTTTTCCCCGCAGACATTTATACGCAAATCAAAGCCGCTGACGGTATGACCAAAAAAGGCAGCATCACCCAGACTGCTCATATTGCCGGTATCATGGCAGCCAAACGCACCCACGATTTGATTCCACTTTGTCATCCGCTGCCCTTAGATAAAATCAGCTTAAGCTTTGCATACGATGATGACCAAAACAGTATCACTGTGACCGCTACCGCGAAAGTCACCCATAAAACTGGGGTAGAAATGGAAGCATTAACCGCCGTTAGCGTCGCTTGCTTGACCATTTATGACATGACCAAAGCTATCTCGCATGACATTGTGATTGATAATATTCATCTCATGAAAAAAACGGGCGGTAAATCCGACTATCAACATACCTGAAAGTAATTTGAAAACTATAAAGTTAAGCAGTTCATAAATAAGGGAGATTGCTATGAGCACTTTAATAGAAAGCAATACAAATTCTAAGTTAGACACCACGATGAATATTAACGTCTTATATTTCGCTAGCTTAGCTGATGAAGCCAATTGTCATGAAGAAACAGTCACTGTGCCACAGTCGACTTCATTAACTGAACTCTATGAGCAATTACGCCAAAAACATCGCTTCAGTCGTCCGCAGTCGGAGCTACGCGTGGCGGTCAATGACTATTTTTCCAAATGGACAGATGAGATTTATGAGGGTGATAGTGTTGTTTTTATCACGCCAGTGGCTGGTGGTTAAAACCATTTAAATATCATTTGTATCACTAAGAATCTTAAAAACAATAAGAGAAAATGGTTATGACAGACAATGTGCACGGTCAATCGATGAGCATTAAACGTACCATTGATGAGGCGTACCTCATCGCTGAACGTGATGGTTTTGCGCTGTTAGATACCGATATTGATGAAAGTCGTCTTAAAAGCACCCTTGATAATGACAGTTGCGGCGCGTTTGTCTGCTTTGAAGGACGGGTACGCAATCATAATAATGCCAGTAGCGTCAATCGTTTGACCTATTATGGTTATGAAGATCTTGCCATCAATCAAGGTCGCGCCATTATTGAAGAAGCCAAAAAGCGCTTTGAGATTACCCATGCCATTGCCATCCATCGTATCGGTGCATTAGAGATTGGTGATGTCGCTATTTGGGTTGGCGTGGTTTCTGCCCATCGCTATCCTGCCTTTGATGCGTGTCGCTGGATATTGGATACTATTAAAGCCGACATTCCAGTTTGGAAGCAAGAATATTACCAAGACGATTCCTCTAAGTGGCTTAGCAATAATGGGTAACAATGCGCTTCAAATGACTGCTTAAAGCGATAGCTAACCTTTAGCAATAACAGTGAGCGACACTGGCGAGCAATAATAAGAAGGCTTCATAATAATGATTAAAATAATAACAATATCATCAGCTTGCTTAGCGTTAATGCTAACTGCTTGTAGCAAAGAGCAAACCACTCAGCCATTCCAATCAGATGTCGAAAACACCACTGAGCAAAGTCAAACACTGCGCATCGCAGCGGCTGCCAACTTATCAGATGTATTGCCTGAGATTATTGCGGGTTATAAAATGGATAAGAACTTGCCTGCACAAGCGATTGATGTGACGTATGCCTCTTCAGGTAAGTTATATGCGCAGATTACCTCTGGCGCACCTTACGATATATTTTTATCCGCCAATCAAGAATTCCCTGCCAAACTTGCCAAAGAAAAACTAGATAACGCAAAATCTGCTGACGAAGCAACCCACGAGCCCTTTACTTATACCCAAGGTCAGCTGGCACTTTATAGTGTTAACAAATCCCTTAAAGGACTCAATACTACTACTTTAAATGCATTATTGATGTCTGAATCTGATAGCAAAATCACCATTGCCAATCCAGAACTTGCCCCTTATGGCAAGTCGGCACAAGCCTATCTACAAACACAAAAAATCTTTGACACGCTCACTGAGCAAAGTCGCATTATTCAAGCTGAAAATATCGGGCAAGCGTTTCAATATGCGCACACTGGTAATGTCGATTATGGCTTTATCGCTCAATCACAACTGACAGCGATTAAAGCCACGCCTGAGCAGTTCTATACGTTAGCGCCAGACGCTTATCCCCCTATTTTGCAAGACGGGTTGGTGATTAGTGAGACTACTGCCGCGACAGATTTTTCAAACTATCTGCGCTCGCCTGCTGGACAACAGTATTTTTCTGACGCAGGTTATCTCGCTATAGAGTAAGACAACTTTGATAAAAAACGTGCTCTAACGGTTCTCATCGGAGCGTTTGATACTGTCTGGACTGGCATCATAAATAGCCTCTAATTCTTCTGTTGTCAGATAGCGCTCAACGATAGGAAACAATTCTCGTTCTTCAAAACGAATATGATCATATAGCAAGGTGGCGAGTTTTTTGACTTGTCCAACGGTGACGTGATTGCTTTGAGAGTGCGGCAAATCTTGAACCTCTGCCATGAGTGCATGCAGGGACTTGTGCTGCGCATCAAGTTTATTCAGTACCGATACCACCTCAGGTTTGGAGCTGCTATGAGGCTGTAAGGCATGAGCCATTAGATTGTCTTCAATCTGAAAATGCTGTTGCATCTCGTTAATATAAGACGTGATATTTAGCCAATGCTCGGCAATTGCGTTAGGTTCATCAGCACACTCTTTAGCATGGCGAGATAGATTCAGACCTAGATGATGTTGACGAGATAATGGTTGTAATTGTGCGGCGCGTTTCATGATTAAGTACCTCAGTTAATCGACATAAAGCCCTATGTCAGTGGCATTTAAGGATTGTTATCTATGCTTAACTATATACTCATACTACACTTGTTAGGCGCTACTGTCTGGACAGGTGGGCATCTGATTTTGACCTTGGTGGTCTTACCAAAAGCACTATCATCCCGAAATATTGATGGTCTGATGCAGTTTGAGCAGCTGTTTGAAAGGGTTGGGATGCCAGCTTTGATGCTGCAAATAATCACTGGATTTTGGATGGCCTACCAGCTATTACCCAACATTGCTGCATGGTTTAAACTTGATAATGATTTTAGTATTCTTATTAGTCTCAAATTACTACTATTGCTAATGACTGTTCTGGTTGCCCTGCACGCTCGTTTCTATCGAATACCCAGATTGTCTGTTCACACCCTGAAAGGGTTCTCAATCAATATCATATTGGTCACTTTGTTTTCTGTCGCCTTTGTTGTCGTTGGTACGCTCTTTCGCACAGGATTAAATTAGGATGTGTCATCGTTTAGGTTATTAGGGTCTGTTGAACATTCGACCACGGCACTGACAGTGACTATTTTTTAGTCGATTTTAGATTAAAAATATCTAGTTTAGTCGTTCTAAGCGGATGTTTTTAATGACGAAGCGGCAAAAAAGAGTCCTGTCTCTTTGAGCTGATGTTAAAATCGCTTCATACTGTGTTGCAAGTCTAGCTAAGGCACGAGCATTATCTTCAATTTGCGCCTTGTCTGAAACGATTTGATCAATCAGCAGTGCCTATTTGGGAATGTTCAACAGACCCTAATATGTCCTAATATCTTATTGAATTCAACCACCTTAACATCTTCTTAACAGCGTACTTGTTACTGTAAGGCATTACACTCCTTACCATCCTGTTGAGAAGTACTTGTATGTCAATATCTCAAGCCGCCAAAATCAATGCGCCCAACGCTAATAAAAAAAGCCGCTCCCTAAGCAAGCTCTATAATCGCGAGATTAATCTCAATCATCTGATCATAGTCGTTGCTCTGTATTTAGTAGCGTCGGCGAATATTGGCTTTTTTGAGCAAGTACTCAGCGTTTATCCATTTAGCACAAACGCGGGCTTTATTTTTTCCATCATAGGCTTATTATTTGGGCTGATATGGTTGGTGTTATCACTGCTGTGTTATCGCTCAACAGCAAAAGTAGTGCTTATCATAATGGTGCTGATTGCAGCTATCTGTGGTTACTTTACCGACGCCTACGGGTCGATATTTAATCGTGATATGCTCATTAACGGCTTACAAACCGATCAAGCAGAAGCCATGGGATTGATGGCACCCAGTCTATTTATTCGCCTATTTTTACTAGGTATAGTGCCTGCTTTCATGATTGGTAACATTCGTCTACAGCGATTGTCTTGGCAACAAGCAACCCTTCAAAAATCAGTCACCCTATTATTACCTATCGTATTGATAGCGGTGTGTCTGGTGCCATTTGGTGACCAATACGCCAGCTTTTTTCGCCAGCACAAAATAGTCCGTAGTTATGTCAATCCTATTACTCCTGTTTATTCTGTCATCAAACTGGGTACTGATTATATCGCTGAGAGCCGTCGTCCCGATACGCTAATCCCTCATGCCACAGATGCAAAACGCAGTATTATTGTTAACACTAGCAACACTAGCAACCGCGCTGTAAAACCTAAGTTGATGGTATTTGTAGTAGGAGAAACCGTTCGTGCTGACCATATTGGCTTAAACGGTTATGAGCGCAACACCACGCCTTTGCTTTCAAAACAATCAGACATCTACAGCTTTAAAGACGCCTCGTCATGCGGCACATCCACCGCCTATTCAGTACCCTGCATGTTTAGCTACGCCAATAGAAAAACTTATGACCCTGATAGCGCTAGCTATAATGAAAACGTGCTCGATACGCTACACAAGCAAGGCGTCAATGTCATTTGGCGAGACAATAATTCTAGCGCCAAAGGGGTGGCTGACCGCGTAACTTTTGAGGATTATAAAACAGCCGCGCTCAATCCAGATTGTGATATTGAGTGTCGAGATATAGGCATGCTTGATGGTTTTGATAAACTGGTTAAGTCAGGCAGCTCACAGAAAGAGACACCTAAAGACACACTTATTTTGCTGCATCAAATGGGCAATCATGGACCCGCCTATTTTAAGCGCTACCCTAAAGATTTTGCAGAATATCAGCCCGTCTGTATGACCAATGAGCTATCAAAATGCGACAACCAATCGGTTATCAATGGTTATGACAATGCCATTCGTTATACAGATTATTTTTTAAATAGCGTGATCGACACCTTAAAACCCTATGAGCAAGATTATGAGGTGGTGATGGTATATATTAGTGATCATGGAGAAAGTTTGGGCGAAAACAATATTTACTTGCATGGTCTGCCATACACTATTGCGCCAAATGCACAAAAGCACGTGCCAGTGATTATTTGGTCACCGACTGGCAACGGCATTGATAGCAGCACTATTGATAGCAGCACTATTGCTAACAGTAGCCTAGCTAACATGATTAATCAGCCCGTATCACATGATTTTATTACGCCAACCTTGCTTCAGTTTTTTGGTATCACCACTGACGAAACCAAAGCAGCGCCCACCTTTTTTAAAGTGACTAATTGAATTCTTTATCATCGCTCCGCCTTTTTAGGTAATAATACTCATGTACAAGATACTCATCATTGAAGACAATCCCGATATCGTCGCCAATATTTATGCTTTTTTTGAGCCGAAAGGCTTTGAGCTAGACAATGCCCATAATGGCATTAGTGGCTTAACGCTCGCATCGAATAATCGATATGACGTCATCTTGTTAGATGTCATGCTGCCGGGTATGCATGGCACTAAACTGTGCAAAAAGCTCAGGGAAGAGCTGCATGACAAAACGCCAGTATTGATGCTGACCGCTCGCGATACGATTTTAGATAAAGTGGCAGGATTCGATAGTGGCGCTGACGATTATCTGGTTAAGCCTTTCTCATTGGTGGAATTAGAATCTCGTATTAAGGCTCTCATACGCCGACATAAAGATGATCATTTTGAGCATGGTTTAACCGTTGGCACGTTGTCTTTAAATCATAGTGAGCATACGATTACACGTGAAGGTAAGTCGCTAAAACTCACACCAACAGGCTTCAAAATACTACATACCTTGATGAGTGCGGCGCCGCGCGTGGTTAGCAAAACCGAGCTGGAAGAAAAGGTGTGGGGCGAAGACATACCAAGCAGTGATGCACTGCGCACTCACATGCATGGGGTCCGTGCGCAGGTAGATAAGCCGTTCGATAAAATCATGATAGTCACGTTGCCCGGTGTCGGTTATCAGATTATTGATCCAGATAAAGCCTAAAAAATCATCGGCTGATGTCCTTATTTGACTCTCACTGTCTTTCATAACGTCTTTCACAACGAAGTAAATACCATGTTTAATATCGACTCCATCGCCAATAAGTTTCGACTCTCCTACTTGTTATTTGCCCTATTACTGTGTGCCACTTTTGTCAGTATTTTCATGTATGCCGAAGTCAGAATGGAGCAACAGCTGGTCAAAGCTCGCTTATTGCAACAGTTAGAGCTTAGCCAAGAAAAAGAAGGCGATCAGCCTATTTATACCGCTGAACCGGGTATTAAAATTTATCGCTTCGATAACGCACCGAGCAATCTGCAAAAACTGGCAACCCAAACCGTACAAGAGATGCCCGTCACTGTCCCCACTAAAAATGGTCAATCAACAACAGAGTTACATTTTTTTAATTATAAAAAAGACAAAGAAAACTACATTTTAACTTACTTAGAAAACACTGAAATGGTGATGGGGAACTACCCTGTTTTGGCCATATTTGAGCATTTAGAAGACATATTTGCCAACGCCCTCAAAGTAGCAGTCATTTTGAGCTTATTGATTGCAGCGATATTTTCATCGCTGTCCTCCAAGCAAATTATCAAGCCTTTATTAGACTTAAAGCAAGCCGTAGAAACAGATCATCGCAACTTGACGGAATTGACGCATCTGCCCTCCGAGGTTGGCGTGTTAGCACGCGCAATCGATGAAAAAAACCACAAACTTGAGCAGTACCTCAAACGCGAGCAGCTATTTACTGGTGATGTCAGTCACGAGCTGCGCACGCCTTTGACGATTATCATGGGGGCATCAGAAGTATTGTCCTCGCAACTAGAAAACGACCCTCACTTGAGCGCATTTGCCACTCGTATCAGTACGACCGCCAAAGAAACCTCGGAGATTATCAGCGCCTTATTATTGCTGTCTCGTGCGCCTGAAAAACTGGATGCACCGCCAACGTCTATCAATGACATCGCGTTAAATGAAGTACAGCGCTTAAATTACTTGCTTCGCCATAAGTCAGTCATTTGTAAAATAGTCGCAGAACAGCTGTATGTCGCACACGTACGACCTGAACTGCTAAAAATGGCACTGGGTAATTTGATAAAAAATGCGTTTCAGTACACCGATGAGGGTGAGGTCATCATCACTATCGATGCTGAAAAAATCACCGTCACTGATACTGGTCTAGGTATTCCTGAGGTGATGATGCCGCTACTATATGAGAGATTTGAGCGTTTAGAGCAGCAGTATAAAGACATCTCATTGGATACAGAATCGTCATCGGCAGCTGACGCCCATTATCCAGTAGAAGGCACAGGCTTGGGGCTCAGTATCGTACAGCGCATCATGACACATATGGGCTGGCAGCTTACTCATCAAGTCAATCCGTTAGGTGGCAGTACTTTTATCATCAATTATCATTAGAGAAGATCTCTATTTTAAAAAAGCTTAACGTTTTCTTAATGCCTGCCCGCTTATACTTAATATCTGCTGATTTATTTCGTCCATTTATTTTTTCCACGATTAAATGGTTAAAATTTATCGCATACCTTGATATTAATAGACTGTGAAGCATTTGACATGAATAAAGCAAATCCTATTAATCTTGAAAACCAGTCGGCCAGTCGTGGGGTTTTAAGCCCAATAGCAGGCAAAAAACAACTGCTACCTCATAGCTATGCCAGTGACGCCAAGGGTAAAACAGGATTTTACCGTATTATAAAAGCCGCTGGTTACTCTCTGGACGGCTTTAAAGCAGCTTACAAATTTGAGGCGGCTTTTCGACAAGTATTTTGGCTCAATCTCATATTATTCACGGCTATTATATTGTGCCCTTTCACTATCAGCGTCAAAATGCTGCTAGTCGTCGCTTCTTTCGTATCATTAATCGTCGAACTCATTAACACTGGAATCGAAGCCAGTGTCGATCACACATCGACCGCCAAGCATCCACTGGCAAAGATAGCCAAAGATGTTGGCTCTGCGGCGCAATTTTTGGCATTAATGCTGCTATTTATCTTGTGGATGATGGCATTATTGAGTGTTGTATTTTGAAAACATATTCAGCCAATGGAGTCTGGCTTAAACTCCTATGCTTGACCATCATAGCGACACTGTTGTTTGAGCACAGCCAATTAGACATTCATATTAGTGAGCTTTTTTATACTAATGGACACTGGCTACTAGAAAAAGGCACACAACCTTTTGCCTTTATTTTTTATGACTTGCCTAAATTGCTACTCATCTTACTTGGCATTTATCTCATAACCATTCTAATTCTGAGACATAAACAGGATTCAGATATCAATCTGGTAATAAAAAATGCTAAGTACGATAAACTGCTCACGCCTTTATCCACGCGTGAAATAAGTTATCTACTGCTTGTTTTAATTGCCGTTCCCAGTATGATTGCGCTACTCAAAGGTGTGACTCATGTCAGTTGCCCCAATCATTTAATACTGTTTGGTGGCGACTTGCCTTATCTAAACGTTTGGCAAAACATAGTCGCTAACACGCCTGCCAAGTGCTTCCCAGCGGCTCATGCCAGTGCAGGATTTTCTCTGTATGGCTTGGCATTTTTACCCACTCTACATCAGTATCGCTATAGAATATTTGAAATAGTCACAGTCGTAGGATGGACGATGGGACTGTATAAAATGCTGTTTGGTGATCATTTTTTTAGTCATACATTAGTATCGATGCTACTGTCATTGACCATAACCTGCGCGCTTGCAACGCTATTTTTTAAATACCCAGTAGCGAATAAAGCCAACAGCATCAATGCTAATGGCAAAAAACCTGATGCGGCAAGCTTTCAAAAATCGTCGAAAACCCAATCTTAGCTGTTGAATAATAGCCAAATTAATAATGATATTGTTATAAAAATAAAGCTACTAAGCATTTGATAAATAATGTATAAATAGTTATTGCTGCCTGACTTAACATTGAGTAACAGCATGGATTGCGCTCATCGACGACGTTCTTTATTTATCAATAGCCCGCAAAGGAATGTAGCTATGAGCATCCTATCTTTTATTCTAAAAAAATCATATATCTACCCTTTACTGACATTGGCACTGACACTGACACTGCCATTATTAATAATAAGCGCTGCACATAGCAGCCATGCCGCCAGTTATACCATCAATCCTGCTGGCACCCATGTGCGCTTTGCCATTGAACGCTTCCAATCCCCTGCCACTGCGGGCGGCTTTTATAATGTCCAAGGTCAACTGCAATATGACTCAAGTTTAAAAACTGGCAATATCTCCTTGGTCATTCCGATCAGCTCTCTAAATACGGGAAATAAAGCATTTAACCAGACTTTGACAGGCCCTAGCTTCTTTGATATGCAGCGCTTTCCGTTGGCACGTTTTGATTCTAACAAATGGTATTTTAGCCAAGACAAATCACGCCCAATGGTCACAAAAGTAGACTGTCATCTAACGCTGCATGGCGAAACCCATCCTATTAGCTTAACAGCGACTAAGTTTGACTGTTATCTACATCCCACGCTCAAAAAAGATATTTGTGGTGGGGATTTTACGGCGATGATTGATCGCACCAAATGGAATATCGATAAATATGCGTGGTTTGGCGTCACTAAAAACCTTCATTTAAACATTCAGGTCGAGGCAACCAAACAGTAGCAGTCCTTATCAGCATTAATTTTATGACATTAATTTTTATAGCACTGCTTTTTTAGAGACTGTCCTCATTTTAAAAATGGGCTAAAAATAGCTAAACGTGCTGAGGCGGTACGGAATACGTGCCAACTACGTGAGCCACCATGTCGCGAGAGCCTTCAGAATAAAGCGCAACCTCGCCAACGATTAGCGTGCGACCTACTTTTATCAACGTACACTCAGCGATAATACGTGCTTCTGCTGAGGGTTTGCGCAAAAAGTTAATGGTCAAGCTCGTCGTCACTGTTAATGGCACAATACCTATTTTACCAAGTATCGCCACATAGAGAGCCACATCAGCGATGCTCATCAATACTGGTCCAGAGACCGTACCACCGGGACGCAATTCATTGATACCAATATCGTGTGATAAGGTCGAGCGATTGTCACCGACTGCCTCGATGACACATTTAGTTTGTGGAAATTCCAACGCCATAAAGGCGACAATTTCTTCTTTGGTTGCAGACATATCCTTTCCTTGGATTTTATTATCCTTAATCAATGCACCACTGGCGTACCTTCTGTACTAAATGCAAAGCCTTTATTGCTAAAATTACCGATCATCACCGCCTCAATGACGGGCTTGACCGTCTCGTCTATCCCTTCGACTTCAATGATAAAGTTGGCGCCCGATCCGCCTTTATCCTCTTCTTTTTCGACGATATAATTGAGCGTGGCCATTGCTGGAAGCTCAATCGGTTTGTTTAAATAGGATTTTATAAAGGTTCCATCAGTGCCATAGTAATCAATTTTATTGATATACAGCGATTTTTTTAGCGTGGTATTGCGTACACTCAAAGTCGCTGATAGCAAGACTTTACGATTGTCTCTATCGGTATAGATGTCAGAATAAATGGGCACATAAAAGGTTTGTTTATAGGCAAACTGGCTACGATCAACCGCTGTTGTCATCTCCAGCTCTTGAATGGGGTCTTGATGTTTTTCTGAATACAACACGTTCGGGTCTTGCGGCGTCTGGTCACAACCTGACAACAATTCCATCGTCGCAAGCAACAAGATGGATATAGTGCGCTTACTCATAAGTTTCCCCTTTGCCTTTTCATGTCACGGCTGTTGCAAATGTTTATTTGATTTTCACACCGACACTACGCAGAAACTCGTTGATATGCTTGTTAGCACCGTAGATGACCAATACGTCGTTATCTTGCAATACTTGCTCAGGCGCAGCCAAGCCTTTAATACTAGGCTTACTTTGCGTACGACCAAGGCTGTCTTCATAATACTCATAGCGCAGGGTACTAAGCAATCGAATATTAAACTTTTGCTCCAATTGCAAGTCGTCAACGGTCTGACCAATCAACGACTTGGGAATGCTAATCTCTACCATACTGAAATGATCACTCAGCTCAAACGAGTCGACGAAATAACGTAGCGACAGCCGTTTGGCCCAGCGATTGGCCGCCTCTTTTTCAGGATGAATAAGGTCGTCCACACCGATAGCTTGCAACACTTTTTCGTGCAGTGGATTGATACTACGACTGATCAAACGTTTTGCTTTTAGGGTTTTAAATAATGCCGTCGCCATGACGTTTGCGCCTTGGTCTTCACCGATTGCGACAATAACGATATCAGTGTCGACAATCGGTAAACCATTGACGGTATATTCATCCGTGGCATCCATACAGATGGTATGAGAGATGACTTCCTTATACGCCTCAACCTTTTGCATGCTGCTGTCAATGGCAATCACTTCATGCCCCTGACGGGTCAACGCCATGCCTAGCGATGAGCCAAAGTTCCCTAGCCCTACGATGATATATTTCATAACCTTATTAACCTTTTTCAGTATTTTTTAATGATGAAATGGCTTATTCACGACCATTTAATTGATCGTGATTTCTTCAGTTGGATAGCGATAATTGCGCTGGCGTCTATTTTTAAGTAGGGCAATAAAGATGGTCAACATGCTGACACGCCCAACAAACATAATGACTGACACCACCATTTTGCTAAAATCTGATAACTCTGTCGTCAAATTCAAACTTAATCCCACAGTGCTGTAAGCTGAAAAGCACTCAAAAACCACCTTGATTAAATCAAGCTCCGGTTGATCATAGCTGATGAGCGTCACCCCCATACCGATGACCAATAAAGACAGCCACATAATAGAAAATGCACGGCGAATCGAGATGTCAGCAATCTGCCGCTTAAAGACCTCAACGTTGGTCTGACCACGTGCCAAACTCAAAGTGTTTAACAGGGCAATCGCAAACGTACTGGTTTTGATACCACCGCCCGTCGAGTTTGGCGAAGCACCAATCCACATCAAAAATATCGTCAACATAATCGTGGGAAACGCGAGTTCCCCCATGTCGATGGTATTAAATCCTGCGGTTCGCGGCGTGGCAGCAGTAAACAGCCCTGTGACAAGCTTACCGAAAAAACTGCGATGGTCTGCCAGCACATTGTTATATTCAAATATCATCACACCGATGAGACCTACCAACAATAAAGCGCCCGTCGTAATCAAGGTTATGCGGCTATTAATATTGAGCAACCATGGTCGATAAATATAACGCTGATCATGGCGATATATCAGGCGCTCGGCACGATCACGCAAATAACGCAGCACATTGACCACAATGACAAAACCCATGCCGCCAAAGATAAAGGTCGTGGCGATAATCAGTTGTAATGGGTAATTAAAACGTAGCGCGTCATCATACATGCCAGCGCTAAATGTAGAAAATCCAGCATTACAGAACGCAGAAATCGCATGGAAAACAGAGAAGAATAACTGCTCAGACCAATCCATATCTGGTATGTCATAAATACTGATATAAATGAGTGCCGCAGCCACTGCCTCAACGGCAAATGTCACGTATAAGATGGATTTGAGGGTCGATACCACATCACCCATGCCGCGCATGTAGGACATCTCACTGATGCTCGCCTGCGTCTCATAACTGACACCACCCTTGAAGAAATAACTAAAATACGTCACAAAGGTCAAAATACCCAAGCCGCCGATCTGTATCAGCCCCATGATAATGACTTGCCCAAAAGTCGTGAAATAAGTCGCCGTATCTACCACGATGAGACCAGTCACACAGACAGCACTGGTCGCGGTAAAGAGCGCATCAATGAAAGACAGCGGCTGCATCGTTGCATTGGGCATCATCAGTAGCAATGCACCGACCAATACCAATGACAAGAAGCTTAAGATAAAAAACTGCGCAGGGTTTAAAAAGGTACGGTTGAGATTAAAATCGTGGTCAGATATTTCACGAATAAAGGTCACAAAGACGGCAATTTTGATGGCAACGAAGCCATCAACAGCGACCGACATCCCAGAGCGCACCAAATCAGTGAAATGTGCTACCAATAGGATAACAATCGCGATACTGGTCAGTAAGTCAAAGACCGCGACTTTATTTAGAGTCAGTGGCTTTTTGCTATAGATGTAACGACCTGCCGTCACAACAAAGCCTAAAAAAATAATCGCCAGATAAAAAATATGGAAAACCTGTTGTAGCCACATCGGCAGCGTGAAACCACTGTCTAATAAAGCAATGGCTACGCCGATAATACTAATGACAATCGTGACATTATTTAACAATCGATAACGCTTGGCTGCATGCATCGCCCTAATCCATGATAGGAATAACCACGATATTTATACTCCTTTTTTGTGTTACTCACAAAAACTGATTTGAGATAATCGTAACCAATTATGATGCCCTTTTGAACACTCATACCTAGCCATGCTGATTGCTAAAATGGCTGTAGATAAATTATAGATTGGCAGTGACGGTAATATTTACGTTCTAAAGAGGTTTTGTGAGGTTGGATTAGATAAAAAAATGATTATTGTGAGGGTTGCATAGTGGCATTTCTACATGGCTACATTTTTGGATAGTTGCAGTGCAAACATATGCTCTAGTAGGGTCATTAGTCTATAGGTTGGCGTATTTATGAGCGCTATATCCCAATAATCATATTTACGTAGTTTCTGTCGATGTGGTCGCCATTTTCACCCCGCCCCATGTCACCAAACCAACGCCCAGTGCGATCAATGAAGCACCCAAGAACAGCCCTTCTGGCGGCATCTCACCCTGCAAAAAAATAGCCACTGGCACACCGACAACTGCGCCGACCGATCCTAATAAACTTAATAAAACAGGACCGCCGGTTTTTTGTAGTAAAAACAACAATAAGAATTGACCTGCAAATACGGCGGCTTGTATGCCAATCACACCTAGCGGCACCCAGTCCAGTGGCATATTAACTGAAAAACTAGGCAATACACTAAATGACAGCAGCAACAGCGACGCCGCGATTAGCATACCTGGCGCGAGTGCGCTAGGTGATGCCTTATCAGGCCAGCGTAAGGTGCGATATATATTACCAATAGCCAATAATACTGGCCCGCAAAGCGCGATCAAAATCCAAAAAGTACTGGCGTCTGGCGTCGAAAACTTACGCACTGCCAATACTCCTGCGCCAAGAAGCGCCGCGGCGACACCCAAAGCGCGGACGATATTAAATCGCTCCATCCGCAGTGCCAATGCGCCAAGATAAGTCAGCAATGGTGGAAGCGAGATAATGAGCGCGACGAAACCTGCACCTACATGTGGAATAGCCGAAAACAGTAGTAAATTAGAACCTGCAACACTGATGAGCGCCGCCACAAAATAGTATTCAAAGCTACGCGCATTTAAGGGAGGTAATTCGTGCCGTATTAATGCAACGATCAATAAAATAGCAGCAGCGCCCGTGATGGACCAAAAGAGAAATGCCAGTGGTGTAATACCTATCTCACCAGCATATTTTGCCAAATTGGTAGAAATACCAATCAGACCTCCTCCGCCTAACAAGCAAGCAAAAGGGATGAGCCATGTGCTGGTGTTGCGAGAAGCTTGCTGTTCTAAAGACTCACTCATCAACTATCCTATTGGATGGTAACGCCGATGACGATAGCTCATCAGACAAACCTAAACCTAAACTTTGTACCGCCTTATGTGCTGCGTCGATAGCACCAGCAATATAACCGGGGAATGACTCTGACCATTCACTAGCGCTGCCCGTTAGGCAGTCTTGCCATGCACCTGTATTCGGCTTAGCGTTCGGTGCGCCAGCATGTTGACCTGCGCCACTGGCATCAGCAGGCGTCGCGGTCAATGAATCTTGCGCCCAGTCTTTCAAATATTCAGCCGTTGGCGTCTCTGCCTGTTCGCCAAATAAACGTACCAACTGCGCGCGGCAATGGGCTTTTAGCTCTGACTCCGAGACGCTTTGGCGGACGTGAGCAGGAACGCCAAAGAAGCCAAATAATGCACCTTCGCCCTCTACCAAGGACGCATCATGAATCTCAGTAAGTGGCCCTACTGCACTTCTCGCTGAACCCGATAGTCCTTGATTGCGCCAAAAGGGCGACTCATAAACCGCCACATATTTGGCATGTGGCGCCATCCATGTCGCGGTCTCTTGCCATTCTGTTATCAACGCCTGTGGTAAAGCAGGTTCAAAATTAATATTAGCCGCCGCCAAACGAGGCGGTAGCGCAAGGAGCACATGCTGCGCTTGATAAGTAGTTATTTGACCAGCTGTCATCTGTTCAGAGCTGCTCTCGCTCTCTATGCTGATACAGCGCTCAGTCTTGGTTACATGCTTTACGATTCGCCCCGTGATAATGCGCGTAGGATTTAAACGCGCATACAGAGCATCAATGAGCGATGCCATACCACCGACGAGACGCATAGACGGTGGCGAACTTTGATAGCCTTGGGTACGGATAGGTAACTGATTGGCGGCACGTTCAACCATCATATCGCCGTCCTCGAATTGCGCAAAACGTGGTAAATTCAACGTTCCAATAAGACTGCTCAAATGCGGCTGATACTCTGGCCAAAACCACGATGGCCCTAAGTCGAAGCCATCGTTTGATTTTTCATTATTAGAACCTTGGCTTTTAGAAGACATATCTACTGATGCATTCTCTACTGAGGCTTTATTGCTTGATGATGGAGCAACAGCGATGCGCCCGCCCAATCTATCACGCGCCTCAAGCAATATATAATCGATGCCTCGTTGTTCTAACAAAAACGCTGCATATAAGCCACTCAAGCCACCACCGATAATTGCAATAGGTAGGTTTTGCATAACAAATCATTCCTGCTTAGTTGAAGCTATTCAGTATTGAGATTATTCAGCCAACAACTTGGTAAGTAGCTCGTCTATCTCAACCTTAAACTCTTTATCTTCAATCTTATTGGCAGTGATTTTGGCATTTTGCAGACTTTGAATAGCCGCTTCTTTGTTACCTGTCTCAAGCTGTAACACTGCCATAGAAAAAGCAATCGACGATAAATGATCTTTTGAATTAATCGCAGTCGCTTTGGCTAAGGCCTTGTCATAAATAACTAAGGCTTCGTCTAAATCTTCGGTAAAGTCAGCCAATGTTTCCCACTGTTCTGGATGGTCTTTATCGGTATTTTCATTATCATTACAAATGGCTTCTAATTCGGCATAAAACCCATCAAATGCTGCTTGATTGCCTATACGATCAGCTTCCAATAACTCTTCAGCTAAAGTATAAATTGCTTTATAAATTTTGGTATTAATCATTGCTCATAACCTTTTATGAATTAGGATCTATGGTACTTGTTTTTCAGCCAATAGTACTTGGCGAATATTACTTGGTAAACAGTGCTTAGCTGGGATTATAACGCAATTCCACTAGCCAAAATGACTGACACAAAAAAAGGATGCGATAGTCGATATCACACCCTTTTTATTCATCAAACTACTAATTATTTTTTATCTGCCTAAAAGCTCATTATCTTGGTGGTTTGATCGACCATTAGCGCTCCGATATCAGCAGGATCAGCAGCACTCACGCCGTCAATCAGTGCCGACTGGTCAATACCCTTACCCGGTAGATAAAGTGCACAAACCTCAACCTTGGTATTGGTATTTTTCATGACCATTTGCATCAAACCCTGTGGGCTCATATTTTTAGGCGGTTGTGCTGTGGTCACACTTTTTGGCGCATCACGGAGTGCCATATCACCGGCTGGACCGCAGAGCAATACTCGAGTATTGGCACCTTGCTGCGCGGATTGCATGGTCAGTACCATCGACATCAGCTGCACTTGAGCATCCTCTGATGTCACATTTATCAACACCGATGGCGTCGGTTTTTTATTCTCTGGAATGACGTCACTCTTTTGTGACATAGCATTGGTCGCTGTACAGCCAACCATCAGTGAGGCGGCGCTTATAGCAAGTGCAGTAGCAACTATCCGTTTCATCATCTTCTCCATTTATCAACAATCATTAAAATCATCGTTATTAAATTATACACTAAAATATATTAATAAAAGGTATAATATTATTTATGATAAGAAATTTATGATAAGAAATTTATGATAAGAAATTTATGATAAGAAATATAATCTGTGGCGTGTCCTCATTTTGAGAAGAAAAGGATACAGCACTGCGATCACCTCAATTCGCGCCAGTGCAACCACAACCGCGTATCAAGCTCAAACTGATGATACTCAGGCTCCATATGACAGCATAATTGATAAAACGCTTTATTATGCTCATGCTCTTTAAAATGCGCTAACTCATGCACGACAATCATGCGCAAAAACTCAGGCGGCGCTTCTTGAAATAAGCTGGCCACGGTGATGCTGTTGTGGGATTTTAGCTTACTGCCCTGTATGCGAGACTGGGTGGTATGAATACCTAGCGCATGTTTGAGGACCGTTAATTTACTGCTATAGCTGACATTCGATAACTGTCCCACTTTGCGCATATATTGGTTTTTTATCTCATTGATATACTGATAAAGCGCCTTATCACTTTTTATTTGGTGCTGAGTGGGATACTTTTTTTCTAGATATGCGCCCAATGTACCATCGCTAATCAGCAATGCCGCTTGGGTTTGAACTTGCTCAGAATAATGAGCGATGTACTTTAATGTGGTCACAAACTTATCCTTTGCTAATATTTCGAAACTGATAATCCGAAACGTATCTTTATATATTTTACCCTATATCTACTGATTTTATTTTTCATAAAACAACCCCATAAGCTGCATTCAACTTATGGGGTTGTTTGTTACGATGTTTTTACTTAAGTGTTTTTACTTCAATATTCAGGACGTGTTGATAAATCAATTAACGCTCTAAATGTAGATACTGCAAATGGCGCTCGTACTGATTTAAGATATCGACCAACACTTGCTCTTTGGAGTAACCAACCAAGTCATACTCTTGTGAGCCTTCACTTAAGAACACTTCCGCACGGTAATAGTACTCTGCATTCTTAGTTGAGGTGCTCAATGTAAAGTTAGGACGCTCAGCTTTAATCAAATTCACTTCATAAATAAAGTCGTCTTCATCGCCATGTCCAACTCGCAATTTTAGACCATCTATTTGACCGCTACTCTCATCCATTCCTTCATCTATATCTTGTCCGATATGTTCAGGGTTACGGATGTCCAAAGAGGTTTTTAGACCGCCTGCCGCAAACTCTTTTTCAACTTCCGTCATGGCAGGTCTAACCACATTTTGTAAAAAGCGTTCAACTTGTGCATGTCTAGGGAAACTGACGATACGTTGCAAGCGTGCTTTCCAGCTCTTACCACTATCAAGCACATTAGCCGTACCAATCGTACTGGCTTTGCGTTTATTACCTTCTTCTTTTAGCGACTTCCACATTGACATCATATAAAGTACAAGGATAAGCGAGAATGGCAAACCAGCAATTACAGATACTGACTGCAATGAGGCAAAGCCACCAGCAAACAATAATCCCAAAGTGATAAGACCTGTTGCTGCTGCCCAAAACAGACGCAACCAAACCGGGGCATCGGTGTCATTGGTCATGCCGCGTGAGCTCAAGTTCGCTAATACTAACGCGCCTGAGTCCGCTGAGGTCACAAAAAACACTAAACCAATGACCACACCAGCGAATGATAAAACGTTACTGTAAGGAAAATACTCAAACAAGGCAAACATACCCATGGCAGCATCATTGACAGCGATTTCACCAAGTTCAGTTGCCCCATTAGCAACCAAGTCTATCGCCGAATTACCAAAGATAGAGAACCATGCAAAAATGAAACCCAGCGGAATAAACATCACGCCAAAGACAAACTCACGCAAGGTACGACCACGGCTAATACGCGCGATAAATAGACCAACAAACGGTGCCCAAGCGACCCACCATGCCCAGAAAAATATCGTCCAGCCTGACTTCCAATCAGCACCAGCAGTACCGTCATAGGCATATACATCAAAAGTTTTAAAGAGAATGGTTTGAAAGTATTGACCAATATTTTGAGTAAAGGTATTCAGCAAATACACCGTATTACCCATCACCAATATGGCGATTAATAGCAATATCGACGATAGCATATTAAATTCAGATAAGCGGCGTACGCCCTTTTCCACACCTGTCATCGCCGAAATAGCCGCAGCAGCAACGACACCTACAATAATAAGCGTCTGTACTGTTTTGCTCGATTCGATACCGAAGACATGAGTCAGTCCAGCATTGGCTTGCAATACCCCAATACCCAAACTGGTGGCGATACCCATCAAGGTACAAACAACACCAAAAGTATCAATACCATCGCCAAGCCAGCCTTTGATCAAGCGCTCACCAAAGATAGGCGTCAGTGGTGAACGCAGCGCCAATGGCATGTTTTTACGATACGCAAAGTACGCCAATGCCATACCGATTAAGGCATAAATACCCCAACCATGTAGCCCCCAATGTAAAAAGGTTTGCGCAAGTGCTTCGCGCATCGCTTCTGCACTGGCAGGCTCCAGCCCCGTATGTGGCGTTAAATAATGCATCAATGGCTCAGAGGCACCAAAAAACAGTAAATCAATACCGATACCCGCAGAGAACAGCATCGCCGCCCATGCTAGGAAAGGAAACTGGGCTTTTTCGTGGTCTTGCCCAAGCTTGATATCGCCGTATTTAGAAAAACCAACAAATAGTGCAAATATACTATAAGCGGCAACCACCAGCATGTAATACCAGCCAAAACTCTCTGATACCCATGCCATGCTTGAGCTTAACAATGTCTCACTATAATCTGGAAACGCAATCGTCCAGATAATTAATAAAATAGAGATAATAGCTGAACCTAAAAAAACCGTCTTGTTTAGAGTCAGGGGTTTCGTCGCATCTTTTGATGGCGAGCTGTACATAAAAGACCTCAATAGGTAAATTAAACAGGGTCTGATATTGATTTGTCCGTCATAACTTGAGGACTGTATGACGCACAAAGCAGTACCAATAAATGAAAACTGCAATGTAAATAAAAAATTAAATGACAATCAAAGGCAGCCACAACAGTATTAAAAATACTTAATACATTAGTGCTGATGAAAAAGACCTTTGCGTGGAAAGGTCTTCTTATTGAAATTGCTTATATATTTCATTGCCTAATAGCTCATATAGCTCTTTATACAGTAGAGCGGTAAGCGCGCATCGGCTCAGTTCTAAGCGGTGCACCATTGGCAACGTAATAGTCTACCGTCGAGCGTGGTAGCTGCTTACCACGCATCTTATCGACGATTTTTTCGGCAAGCATAATGGTGGTCGCGTTCAGATTACCACTGATGATATTTGGCATAATCGACGCATCAACGACGCGCAAGCCATCGATACCATGTACGAGCCCTTCGCCATTGACCACCGAATCATTACCTTCACCCATCGCACAAGTACACGACGGATGATAAGCGGTCTCGCTATGATTACGGACATATTCGTCTAGCTGCGCATCGGTCACCAAGTCATCGGTTGGCGCAATGGCGCGACCACGATAAGGGTCAAGTGCTGGCTGATGCATAATTTCACGGGTGATACGCATTGCCGCGCGGAACTCGTGCCAGTCTTGGTCGTGAGACATATAGTTAAACAAGATGCTCGGATGAGTGCTTGGGTCTTTTGAGGTCAGCTTGACGCGACCACGACTTGGCGAGCGCAATGAGCCCACATGCGCTTGGAAACTGTGCGACTTCACGGCACTACGACCATCGTAGCGCACTGCTAATGGCAAGAAGTGGTACTGGATATTAGGATGGGTAAACTTCTCATCGGTACGAATAAAACCGCCCCCTTCAAACTGATTTGAGGCGCCAAGTCCTGTGCCATTGAACAACCATTCGGCACCGATGGCAGGCTTATTCCACCATTTATTGGCAGGCGCAATCGACACTGGCAGCTTACATTCGTACTGCATATACAGCTCTAAATGGTCTTGTAGATTATTACCAACACCCGGTAAATCTAAAATCTCATTGATACCCAAATCTTTGAGCCATTGACCAGGACCAATACCAGAGCGCTGCAATAATTGCGGCGATGCAATCGCACCAGAGGAGACAATCACCTCACGAGACGCGTAAAAATTCTTGGTTTGACCTTGATGAGCGACTTTAACGCCGACAGCGCGCTTGCCATCGAACAAAATCACGTCAGTCAATGCACCCGTTAAAATGGTGATATTGCTACGCGGTTTGGCACGGTCGAGATAACCGCGAGCAGTCGAAGCGCGGCGACCATTAGGCGTGACAAAACGATCCATCGGCCCAAAGCCTTCTTGTTGATAGCCGTTTAAATCATCCGTGCTTGGATAGCCTGCTTGCACGCCTGCTTCGATCATCGCTTGGAACAGCGGATTGACTCCTGGCTTGGAAGTGGTCATCTCGACGGGACCACCGGCGCCATGATAGTCATTTTCACCAGCATCGCGATTTTCTAACTTTTTGAAATAAGGCAGGCAGTCCAAATACGTCCAATCTTCTAAACCTTTAATCTCAGACCAATCGTCAAAATCCAAGGCATTACCACGGATATAACACATCCCATTAATCAGAGACGAGCCGCCAAGCCCTTTGCCGCGACCACAATCCATGACGCGGTTATTCATATAAGGCTCAGGATCGGTTTTATAACCCCAGTTATAAGTAGTACCTTGCAACGGCATAGCGAGCGCCGCTGGCATCTGCGTGCGAAAGTCTAAGCGATGGTCCGGACGACCTGCCTCTAACAGCAACACCTTAATGTTGGCATCTTCGGTCAAGCGGGTGGCCAGCACATTGCCTGCTGAGCCTGCGCCGACGATGATGTAGTCATATTCAGGTGTGGTTGATGTCATAAAACGCTCCATAATATTAAAAAATCCATCATTTCATATCAGTAAGGCGGTGCCAAAAGGACAAATTAGTCCTAACACGCAAACCTTACCGTTTTAAAAATTTCACAGCACAAGTGATTAAAATACCGATTCAAAATTACCAAGCTCTACTTGGATAGATTTGGTCTGCGTATAATGCTCAAGGGCTTCAATGCCGTTTTCGCGGCCAATACCTGAGTGCTTATAACCACCCACTGGCATTTGTGCAGCCGACTCGCCCCACGTATTTAACCAGCAAATACCCGCTTCAATCTGTGCAATCACGCGATGAGCGCGAGTCAAATCAGTGGTCACGACTCCTGCAGCCAAACCATACTCGGTATCATTGGCACGGCGAATCACTTCTTCTTCAGTCTCATAAGTCAATATCGACATCACTGGACCAAAGATTTCTTCGCGCACGATAGTCATTTCATCGGTGCAATCAGTGAATACCGTCGGTGCGACGAATGCGCCATTTGCCAATTTGCCTGTTGTCACACGGTCACCGCCTGTTAGCAGACGAGCACCACTCGCTTTACCTTGCTCGATATAGCCAAGTACTCTGTCCATATGCGGGAAGCTGACCAATGGACCCATATTAATATTTTCTTCCATCGGATCGCCCAACTTAATACGCTCAACACGTATCAAGATAGCTTGCTCAAATTTGGCTTGTAAGGCTTTTGGAATGAAAACCCGCGTGCCATTGGTACAAACTTGACCCGTGCTATAGAAGTTCGCCATCATCGCGATATCAGCGGCGGTATCGATATCCGCATCATCAAATATAATCAAGGGCGACTTACCGCCAAGCTCCAAGGTTACGTCTTTCAGCGACGAAGATGCCGCACTCGCCATCACTTTTTTACCCGTTGGTACGCCACCCGTAAATGATACCTTTGCGATATCAGGATGCTGTGTTAACGCTTCGCCGACTTTATAATCCCCTTGCACGACGTTGAATACGCCATCTGGCAGACCTGCTTCTGTCAATATTTCTGCCAGTTTTAGTGCCGTTAGAGGCGTGACTTCAGAAGGTTTAAAAATCATCGCATTCCCAGCAGCTAACGCTGGTGCTGCTTTCCACATCGCGATTTGAATAGGATAGTTCCACGCACCGATACCTGCGACGACGCCAAGTGGCTCGCGGCGAGTATAGACAAAGCTAGTATCACGCAATGGAATCTGACGACCTTCAATCATCGACGCAAGCCCTGCATAATACTCAACGACATCAGCACCAGTCACGATATCGACATATTTGGTTTCAGAGAGTGCTTTGCCCGTGTCTTTGGTTTCAAGTAACGCGAGTACATCGTTGCGCTCGCGTAATAGTGCAACCGCCTTTAGCAAAATACGACTGCGCTCAACCGCCGTCATCGCCGCCCAAATTTTTTGACCTTTTTGTGCCGCTTTTACCGCTTCATTAATCTGTTCACTGGTCGTTTGCTGAACGGTAGCTAACACTTCACCCGTGGCTGGATTGATGTCTTCAAAAGTAGCCAAAGATTCATCAATAGCCAAATAACGGCCGTTAATATAAGCAGTTTGTATTTGTTTTAAATCTATGATGTCTGTTAAGTTGTTTAGGTGTGTTTTTGAATCTGTCATGCGGTGCTCCTATTAACGACTGGCAAAAGCCTTATAAACAAACTAATGCTAAATGATGTCGTCATGGGTTAAATGTTTAAAATGAATTTATATAGCCTATGGCTACAAGCCTGTCTTTCAATGCTTTTTTAATAAAAAAGCTTATTTGATCAATCATTTAAGAACAGTGTTTTATTCATTCTCAGGTTGCGTCATTTTTATCAAACGCTTATGAATAGAGGTTTTATCTGAGATACTAATGCCTGAAAAATCAGAGAGCCAAATACCATCAGCCACCAGACGCACCATACATAATGTTTCGGTATTGTCGGTTGCTTGATGTTTCTTTAATTGCGCATTTGCCCACTTGGCCCACAACTCACGTAACTCGCTATCGCCTAGCATCAATGCATATAAGGTTGCTTGACTATCGAGCTCTTCCTGCCCCTTTTCGCCTAAGCTAATCGTGGCATTGATATAGGCACGAGTAAAAGAGCCGTAACGCACAGGGTCTTCTGCCATGGCTTGATTAACTTCTGCCTCAAACCTCGCCATCGCATCATGAAACACTTCAAGGATGAGTGCATTTTTAGTGGTGAAATGATGCATCACCCCGCCTTTGGTCACCCCGACCGCATCAGCGACCGCCTGAAAGGTCACTTTTGATAAGCCCTGCTCTAACGTGATCCGCGCTGCCTGATCTAGTAGCGCACGACGGACAACTTCGGGCTGTTTTTTACGTTTGTAAGCGTTTTCCATTTCCATATCAGTGCACCACAGAATTAGAGAATAAGTTCATCACCACGACACCGCCCACAATCATAGCGATACCAACCACAGCTGCCGTATCAAGACTTTGCTTAAAAAACATCAAGCCAACGAGCGATGTCAGCACAATTCCCAACCCGCCCCATAGTGCATAAGCAATACCAAGCGGTATGGTTTTGATGGTTTGTGTTAATAAGTAAAACGAGATGGCATAAAGCACACCCATAATCAGGGTCGGCACCAAACGCGTAAACTGCTCTGACTTGACTAAAAAGGTCGTGCCAACCACTTCGCAAATAATGGCGATGGCTAGATAACCGTAGGCAATAGTGGTGGGACTCATAATTAGGTTACCTGTTTCAAGTTGATCACATATTAATAATGTATATACATTAAAGAAACCATACGGTCGGTATTCTATAGAAATAATCTAGCAATGTGAAGGGCTGTTTATGACTTTTTTGTTTCGAGGGAAGTACAGATTGTTTTACTATTCAAAAAGATAGGCGACTTGTCTAATTAAATTGCCGCTAGATTTTATATCCAACCTACATAAATAAGGGTTTTGACCACTTTTAGCTCATTCTTTAACTCATTTAGCCATTTTTAGCCCATTTAGAGATTTATCGATTGAATTGAAAACACGCCCTAGTCAAAAAATAATATTTTAGCGGTCAAAATTTGCCAAAACAGCCCGCTTTATAAGGGATTACTGGTTATTTTTGATAGATAACAACAATATTTATAAATAATGGCATAATAAGGTTGACAGCCTATAACAACTTGGCTAAAATACGCCCCACATAACGCAAACAAGACAAGCGATAGCGCTTACCTAACTTGTCGTTATACCAACTTATTCTCCAATAGCTCAGTTGGTAGAGCAACGGACTGTTAATCCGTGTGTCCCTGGTTCGAGCCCAGGTTGGAGAGCCATATACTAAAAACCTTCATCATTATTTGATGAAGGTTTTTTTATGGCTGCCGTTTTCAATTAAAAGAATAACCACAATATTAGGGCGTGTCCTTATTTTAAATAACGATGACAAAAATGAGATAAATTACCGTCAAACAAGGAAAGTAGCACAAATAATATCGAGATATTGATAAGCTATTTGACGATGTTTGGCAAAATTTAGCCATTTTTTGCCTATTTAGAGGTTAATCGATTGAATTGAGGACACGCTCTAATACGATTGGCATGGCTACGGTGTTCTTTTAGGCGTTTTTGTTGTATGGTAAGGATAGTTTTGATTGGGTTAATTTTTGTCTGAGTGCTTTACTCCTACTCACTAAAAATAATGGTTTATTATGATACCTGTACGTGTAAAAAATAAGTTTTCTGATCATCCGCAAAAAATCATGCGCCCGATCAGTATTCGTTTGTCTGAAGAGATGATTTCGTTATTAGAAGCCACTTCAAAGGAGTTGGGGTTTAAACGCATCCAAGGGCTTATTCGTTTATATATCCGCCAAGGACTTGACCGCGATCATCAGGACTATACCCTAGCCCATGATGAGGTGTTCATCGAAAGTCTGCGCAAACGCGGTGTTAGTCAGCATATTATTGATGAGGCTATTGTCGTGACCCATAATAACAATATTACTCACTCACTATCTGAGCTTCAAGAAAATGACCAAGCTCATGACTAACCATTCAAACAGTCGTTAGCTGTTACTGCTGTTAATAAAAAAGACTGAGTTTGCTTAACGGCACTCAGTCTTTTTTTGTGGGCGTAATAAAAATAGCTATTGTGAATGAAAATACCGATCATGATTGCTTGTCAGAACTTATTATAAATAGTACGTCTCCTGCCCTTTTTTGCTGTCATATAACAAAAATATGCCTATTTTGCTTGCGATACAGCATTTAGCGATAATTAAACACAACCTTTCATCAAACGAGGTATATTAAGAAAACGCTCATTATTTTGTTGTCATTCTTTATTATCCATAAAGATTTTTAAGGAGGTGTACGATGGCGAGTTTACATCAACGCTTGAATAAAGCTTTGTTATTGACGATTGCCTTAGCGATACTACCAATCGTTTCTGGTTGCTCACAGCCAACCGCGGATCCAACCAAAAAAACCATACCGACCAACTCAGATCAGTGGCAGAAAAAACTCGGCACCACTTTTGAGCAGTTACCTGAATCTGAGCAGCAATTACTCAGCCGCTACATGTTGCGAATGAAACTCAGCGGTGCCTATGAGTCGGGGGCGATGCCGCGTACCACTATCAAGCAAGCCCTTGTGCAACAGCGTGAATACGAACGACTACATCCAAACAATCCAACAGGTAAAAAAAGCCCCATCGTCAGCAGCCAGCCAGCTTATAGTGCCAATGCGCAGAACTACCCTGTCGCTCTACTACCAGTCAAAACCAGCGATAGTGACAGCTTAAATCAAGTAAAACTGCAGTTTATGCTCTCTAATCACGGCAAGGTCGCCATTCGAAGCTTTAAGGGCACACTGACCATGCAAGATGCTAACTTGGCGCAGGGCAAAAGCTTTAACGTACCACTAACACAGTTTGACCCGCCTATTAAACCAGAGCAGTCTGGCAAGATCATCATCGAGAGCAGTATTGAAGACATCAACGTTATGCGTGCTATTAAAAATACCAAAGACTTGACCATCATCATCAGTAAAGGCACATTGATATTGGAGAATGGGCAGGAAATTAAGTTTGATGAGTCGCTAATGAGATAAAAAAGTGCTGCAGAATATTTATAAAATTATAGGATAAATATCCAGCATAAAAAAAGCCCCAATCATCACTGATTGGGGCTTTTTTCGAATTTGGAGGAGACGGAGAGATTCGAACTCTCGAAGGGCTACAAACCCTTGTCGGTTTTCAAGACCGGTGCATTCAACCACTCTGCCACGTCTCCATTGGTGCATTATTATAACGATATAAAATAAAAATGCAACAAAAAAAGCCGCAATCATTAATAATGATTGCGGCTTTCGAATTTGGAGGAGACGGAGAGATTCGAACTCTCGAAGGGCTACAAACCCTT
>NZ_JADQAK010000022.1:0-12210 GCF_022129285.1 Psychrobacter sp. Ps4 | reverse complement strand
GTCGGTTTTCAAGACCGGTGCATTCAACCACTCTGCCACGTCTCCATTTGTGCGTTATTATAGCGATATAACATAAGAATGCAAGCAATTAATTGAACGAATTTAAATTATTTTGATGCTATCGTTGATTCAGTTTAAAAGAGAGTCAAGGCAACTGCATGCAGAGGTATATAGGATACTTGCAGCGAGGTTAGCGCGGTCACTCTATTATAGAGAATTGACGATAACTTTTTTATGAGAAGCCAGATGTAGACACATATCTAGCAGTCTATTGGCATAACCCCATTCGTTGTCATACCATGCAAAAACCTTGTACTGGCTACCCACTTGCATGAGCTGCTGACCATCAATGATCAAAGACTCAGTCTGATGGATAAAATCACTGGATACCAATGGCTCATCCGTATAAGCCATGATGTCACGTAAATGTGCCTGACTGGCAGATTTGAGTGCCTCGCGGACTGCCTCGACAGACACATCGGGCGTATCAAAAACAAAAGTCACATCAATCGCTGCGACATCAATGGTAGGTACGCGTATCGAATGCCCATTTATCTTGCCTACCATAGCAGGTAGCACACGCTCTGTCGCCGCGATACTGCTAGAGGTGGTTGGGATAATATTATAACCAGAAGCTCGTGCGCGTCTTGGGTCACGGTGCGCTTGATCGAGCACTGTCTGATCAGCGGTAACCGCATGAATCTCCGTCATCATCGCTGACTTTACCCCAAATGCGGTATCAAGCGTCGCAATCAAAGGAACCAATGCCTGCGTGGTACAAGAAACGCTCGATATAATCGGCAACTCACGTGTTAGCTCATCAGTATTAACGCCCATAACGATACAAGCATCGACATCATCAAATGGCGCGGCACCGATAATCACCTGCTGCGCGCCAGCCTCTATGTGCAGTTGTGCTTGCTCATAAGAGCGAAAATGTCCGGTACACTCTAGCACCACATCGACACCCAGCGCCTGCCAAGGCAACTGCACAGGGTTAGATTCTGAGAATAAATTGATACAGTAGGTATAATTGTTTTTTGTCAGACAAAGCTGTGTGGCGCTATTATTGTTACCGTCATCGCTCGCTTCATCGTTGCTACTCGTCACAATATCAGCACTGACCCCAAGGCGACTTAGGCGACCATGCGTGCTGTCAAACTTTAATAAATGCAGCAAAATATCCGCTAGGGCTAAATCATTAATTGCCACGACATGGATCGCACGGCCTAATACCTCAAAGCGCTCTAACAATGCCCGCAACACATTGCGCCCTATACGTCCAAAACCATTGATAGCAACCCTCAGTGGCTGTGTGTGCTCACTAGATGCATGAAACGCCGCTGCTGCTACTGGGTCAGACGTTAATTGATAAGTGGCGCTCGAAAAATCAGGCATAAAAGGATATCGCTATAAAGGGATAAAAAATTGAGCGCTATAAAGGCAGCGCTACAATGAAATAAAACCAACAAGTTGTTAATCGGCTCTAAGGATTGTTATATAACAGCTAAATGGCTTTGGTGAATGCTTGAACCCTGAATTGTCATACTCAGTATCAAGACGCCATTCAGTATTAGGGCGTTATAAAAATCAGTGCCAAACGAATGGCATTGTAATCAATACTTTGCTTAAGATGATCGAATATTGGACGCAATTTAATACTGCCATCATCATTGAAATCATTTGGATTATTGGCGACTTTAATCGCGACGTAGGCATTACCAACCGCCGTCATCACCTCATCCTCTGGCCGCAAATGATCACAAGCGAGGCTTGGATCTTGAGATTTTAGGTCTGCAATATGACGCATAATCGTTGATTGTGACAGCTGACGGGCTTGCGAGATTTCTGCAATCGACAAGCTTTCTTCTAGCAACACTCTGGTCGCAAGCAAGGTACTGTCAGACTTATCAGAAACTTGATTGCCCAGTTTCTGTTTTTTGTCTATTTGCGCTTGTTGTTGCTCGCGGCGCTTTTTTTGCAAAGTGGCATAAGCATCAATCACTGATTTACTCAGCGTACCGCCCGATTTTAAAACAAATTTCTCATGTGCCTGCGTCATGCTCTCTTCATCAAGCATCGAATAATTGGCATCAGCTTCTTCTGACAGCACCAAAAACCGTTTGTCCGCGCCGCGTGCTAGCGGATCAAGCTGCAAACTCATGTCGTTCATACCGAGCAGCTGCAAACCTGCCAGCGACTTTAACCGTGACAATGCCACATAACCTTGTCCAAGTTCAAAGGTGCGCGATAAATCAATCTCAGCAGCATCGAGGGTCATGCCTTGTGACTTATGAATGGTAATCGCCCATGCCAGACAAAGCGGCACTTGCTCATAGCTTGCCAGCACATCTCCTGTCTCATCTTCGATGATCCATTCTTCAGGCTCAGCGACAACTTCACGCCCTGAATTGAGCCGAACCACGGGCATTTTTTGCGTCGTTGGCTTTTTGGCTTTGGGTTTCTCTTTTATGGCTTTTTTACTTTTGCCTTTTACATTCTTATCAGTCTCACTTTCAGCACTGTCGTCATCGTCTTCGATTAAATCATTACTGCTGTCTTTGCTATCATCGATTTTAACAGCGGCAAAGCCAATTAGTTCACCCATCGTACCGTTGGACACGCCAAGTTCGGTATTGTTTTTAATAAACATCACCTTGGCACCGACTTTTAATACCAAATCATCTTGGGTACGTACCGTTTTTTTGAGCGTCTCAACCAGCTTACTATCACCAGTAGAGGTGGCTTCAAAACGCATCATCTCACCATCTAGCGCAGCAAGTTCTTTATCATTGATGCTATTAACGTTGAGATTATGGGTATAAAGACGAGTACGTTTGATATCGACATTTTGGTCAAAAGTCGCCTCCAGCGCGGCAATCGATTCAAAAGTGACTTCCTGACGACGAATTTGGTTGAGGATATCGTCCAAATCAAGCCCGCCATTAGCCGCTTCACTAACCTGCCTATGTTGCTCAGACAGATAGCAAATATGGAACTTGGCATCAAGCCACGCTTCAGACATAAAGGCAAATTTTTCACGGTTGGTTTCACCCTTACTACCAATCGGCGGCAGCTGAAAAAAATCGCCCGCCACGACCACTTGAATACCACCAAAGGCTTTGTCATTTTTACGGACATGCTTGAGTACTTGGCTGACCAAATTGAGCTGCTTAGCATGCAACATCGATATCTCATCAATGACCAATACCGCGGTGTCTTTTAGTCGGTCTGCCAAAAACTGCTTGCGTGATAAAGTGGTCAAGTCGCGGTCGCTTAACTCATCTTTGATACCGATGCCGGACCAGCTATGAATCGTTGTGCCATTCATGTGTGTGGCAGCAATACCGGTACTCGCAGTGACGGCGACAGGCACACGGCGCGCGCGCAGGTAGTCGATATATTGATTGAGAGTATAAGTCTTACCTGAACCTGCTGAGCCAGTCAAAAAGACATTTTGACCCGTTTTTAAGATATCAAGAGCAGAAGATTGACGCATATATCTAAACCAATTAAGTTAATAGTAATAAGAAAAACAGCTTAAGAGCAAATAATAAGAGAAAAAGCTGCCAACAATTATAACAGCTACATCCGTTTCGCGGACGACTTTAACCCTGATAAGCCACATAACTTAAAGTTATACGATACGAAATATATCATTATAAAAAGTCATTATCGCTCATCGCTAAAGCTCAGTACGATAGGGTCATAGCTTGGTCAGGATGGCCAAATATTTATGCTTAAGTCGTTTGTTCTTAAATAGCCATAATACACAACAAGGAGTCGTTAATGTTATACGCCTATCCCAATACTGAAAATAGTCCTGTTCAATTCCGCAAAAAATATGACAACTTCATCAATGGTGAGTGGGTCGCACCAATCGATGGTGAATACTTTGACAACTCAAGTCCAATCGATGGTAAAACCTTCTGTCAGATTGCGCGCTCTAAAGCTGCCGATGTCGAAGCGGCGCTAGATGCCGCTCATGCGGCAAAAGACGCATGGGGCAAAACCAGTGTCACCGAACGCTCTAATATGTTGCTCAAACTTGCTGACGGTATCGAAGCCAATTTAGAGGCAATCGCTATCGCCGAAAGTTATGAAAACGGTAAACCAGTTCGCGAAACCCTCGCCGCTGATATCCCGATCGCCATCGACCATTTGCGTTATTTTGCGGGCGTTATCCGCGCACAAGAAGGGGGTATCAGTCAAATTGATGAAGATACCGTCGCCTATCATTTTCATGAGCCGCTTGGCGTCGTCGGTCAAATTATTCCTTGGAACTTTCCTATTCTAATGGCGATTTGGAAAATTGCCCCAGCCCTAGCTGCGGGTAACTGTATCGTCCTAAAGCCTGCTGAGCAAACCCCTGCGTCTGTTTTATACATGCTTGACATCATAGGCGCGGCGGATATTTTACCGAAAGGCGTACTAAACGTCATTAACGGCTTTGGTGTAGAAGCCGGTAAGCCAATCGCTTCTAACCCACGTATCGATAAAGTATCCTTTACGGGTGAGACCACCACTGGTCGCTTGATTATGCAATACGCCAGTGAAAATATCATTCCAGTAACGCTAGAGCTGGGCGGCAAAAGCCCAAATATCTTCTTTGCTGATATCATGGATGAAGACGATGACTTCTTAGATAAAGCGGTTGAAGGCTTGGTGATGTTTGCGCTAAACCAAGGTGAAGTTTGTACTTGCCCATCACGCGCGCTCGTACACGAAAGCATCTATGATGAATTTATGAAACGCTGTATCGCTCGCGTAAAAGCTATCAAAATGGGCAACCCGCTCGATACTGATACTATGATTGGCGCGCAAGCCAGCTCAGATCAGTTAGAAAAAATCCTATCTTATCTTGATATTGGTAAAAAAGAAGGTGCAAAAGTCTTGGTCGGTGGTGAACTTGCCAAGCATGATGGCGATATGGCAAACGGTTATTATGTGCAGCCGACTATCTTTGAAGGCACGAATGATATGCGCGTGTTCCAAGAAGAAATCTTTGGTCCTGTGCTTGCTGTCACCACGTTTAAAGACGATGAAGAAGCGATGGCGCTTGCCAACGATACTTTATACGGTCTTGGTGCTGGTGTCTGGACGCGTAACGGTACTCGTGCTTATCGTTTCGGTCGTGGCATTAAAGCCGGTCGCGTTTGGACAAATTGCTATCATCTCTATCCTGCGCATTCTGCGTTTGGTGGGTATAAGCAGTCTGGCATCGGCCGTGAGAACCATCTGATGATGCTTGATCATTATCAACAAACCAAAAACATGCTGGTCTCTTATAGTCCTAAAGCAATGGGCTTCTTTTAATTCTGTTTTTCAAAGCACTTTATGGCAAAAGCGTAAAGTGCGACCTCGATGCTCGCCGAGCATCTTAATGTAAAGAACGATGACAAGGAGTTACAACGTGAGTAATAAAATGAAAGCGGCCGTGCTGCATGAATTCGGACAACCCTTAGAAATTGAAGAAGTAGATATTCCAACCGCAGGTGCTGGTCAAATCGTCGTAAAAATGCAGGCATCAGGTGTCTGTCATACCGATTTGCATGCCATTGAGGGCGATTGGCCAGTCAAACCTAGCCCACCGTTTATCCCAGGCCACGAAGGCGTTGGTCTTATCACCGCCGTTGGTGACAATGTGCATCATGTCAAAGAAGGCGACCGAGTCGGTATCCCTTGGCTCTACTCTGCTTGTGGCCACTGTACCCATTGCTTAGGTGGTTGGGAAACTTTATGCGAAAGCCAACAAAACTCTGGTTACTCGGTAAACGGCAGCTTTGCAGAATATGTACTAGCAGATGCCAACTATGTCGGCATCATTCCTGAAAGCGTTGACTCTATTGAAATTGCACCAGTGTTATGTGCAGGTGTCACGGTCTACAAAGGTCTTAAAATGACCGACACCAAGCCAGGCGATTGGGTTGTCATTTCAGGTATCGGCGGTTTGGGACATATGGCAGTTCAGTATGCCATTGCGATGGGATTGAACGTTGCTGCTGTAGATATTGATGACGAAAAACTGGCATTCGCTAAAAAACTGGGTGCCAAAGTCACTGTTAATGCGAAAAATACTGACCCTGCTGAATATCTACAAAAAGAAATCGGCGGTGCTCACGGTGCGCTCGTGACAGCAGTATCTTCAAAAGCCTTTGATCAAGCATTAGGCATGTTACGACGCGGTGGTACTTTAGTCTGTAATGGTCTACCAACGGGCGAATTCCCAGTATCCATTTTTGATACTGTTTTAAACGGTATTACCATTCGTGGCTCAATCGTTGGTACGCGTCTCGACTTGCAAGAGTCGCTAGACATGGCAGCAGCAGGCAAAGTAAAAGCCACCGTTGCCGCTGAGCCACTAGAAAATATCAATGATATCTTTGATCGTATGCGTGATGGCAAAATCGAAGGTCGCATTGTCATTGACTATAGTCTGTAGCAACAATTATGTAGCCACATGTTTTATGACATTTTGAGACTCGTAACACCGTCTCAATGACTGTCTAGAGTAATCATCAGTAAAGGGTCGTATCGTTTTCAACCACATATGATAAATGATGTGAGTGAATATGATGCGACCCTTTATTTTCTACTCAGTATGATTATGAAAGATATCCGTTCGGGTCTAACGATAAGGAAATCATTATGAACGTCACAGCGACAGAGTCCTGCAAAGCATTAATCGACTTACTAAAATCTAAGCACGGTGAGCTGATGTTTCATCAATCAGGCGGCTGCTGCGATGGCAGTTCACCCATGTGTTATCCATTGGGCGAATTTAAAGTAGGCGGACAAGACGTACTCATCGGTGAGCTGGTTGGCTGTCCATTTTATATGGGTAAAGCTCAGCATAAGCTCTGGCAACATACCGATCTAACGATAGATGTGGTCGATGGACGCGGAGCCAGTTTTTCGCTTGAAATACCAGAAGGTAAGCGCTTTATCGTACGTTCAGAGATATGTGCTGTATAAGTTTAAATAGCATCCACCAGCGTTTTAACGACCTAGTATTGTTTTGCCATGCCATATGTTGATCGATAAACACCCCTTAGTCATTTTTATTTTATTATTCAAGCAAAATAATAGATACTGTAATGCGTACCCTATTTCAATAAACGCGTTTTAACGAGCACGTTTTACTCAGCATGGATGCTAGAAGGAATGTAAAATGGAATTTGATAAAAAATTTGATTACGTCATCGTTGGTGGTGGTTCAGCTGGCTGCGTACTTGCTAGCCGATTAACAGAAAACCCAGACATTAGTGTCTGCTTATTAGAATATGGCGGTGAAGGCAAAGACCTTGCTGTCCGTGTCCCTGCTGGACTGATTTTGATGGTGCCAGGCAAGCCACTGAAACTGAATAATTGGTGCTTTCACACCACGCCGCAGACGCACCTGAATGACCGCCGTGGCTTCCAACCACGTGGTCAATGCTTAGGCGGTTCATCCGCTATCAATGCCATGATTTATACGCGTGGTAGTGCGCTCGATTATGAACGTTGGGTAGAACAAGGCTGTACTGGCTGGGGATTTGATGATGTACTGCCCTACTTTATCAAAGCAGAAAATAATATTCATGGTAGCGGCGAGCTACATGGTGATAGCGGACCGCTGCATGTAAGTGACTTACTGAGTCCACGTGATATCTCCAAAGCATTCGTAGAAGCCGCCATCACCAATGGTTTAGATCATAATCAAGATTTTAATGGCGAAAAGCAAGACGGTACAGGGCTATATCAAGTCACCCATTTTCATGGCGAAAAACAAGGTCAACGCTGCTCTGCGGCGGCGGCTTATCTACATCCAGTACAAAACCGATCAAATCTGACCGTCATCACCCACGCCCAAGCCAACCGCGTCATCTTTGAAGACAAACAAGCCGTTGGTGTCGCTTATGAAAAAGATGGCGTCGAGCATGCGGTTATGGCGCGTCATGAAGTGATATTATCTGGAGGCACTTTTGGCTCACCCAAAGTCCTGATGTTATCAGGTATTGGACCTGCTGAGCATCTACAATCGCATGGCATCGACGTCGTGGTAGATGCGCCCGATGTTGGTGGTAATCTACAAGATCATTTGGACGTCGTTTTTGATTACGAGGTCAATACCACTGACGTCATCGGTATTGGTATGGCGACGATTTCGACATTAACCAAAAGTATTCGGCAGTGGAGAAAGGATGGTACAGGCCTCTTGTCTACCAACTATGCTGAAGCGGGCGCGTTCTTTAGTGTCGGTGATGATCCAAAAGAGTGGCCAAATACCCAACTGCACTTTGTCATATCCCGCGTGATTGAGCACGGTCGTGATCTCAGACGTGGCTTTGCGGTCTCTTGTCACAGTTGCTACCTACGCCCTGAAAGCCGCGGTACGGTCAGACTGGACTCCGCCGACCCCTCAGACGCGGTATTGATTGATCCAAACTACCTCTCGCACCCAAAAGATGTGGAATATATGATTGCAGGCGCGGAGCGTACGCGCGCCATCATGCAAGAATCACCCATCGCCAAATATATTACTGAAGACTACCCTGCTCCCTATATCGAAAAAGACGGTATGCTCGGCTATATCCGCAACAAGTCAGATACCATTTATCATCCTGTCGGCACTTGCCGTATGGGCTCAGACAGCGATTCAGTGGTCGATTTGCAATTAAAAGTACGCGGTGTAAATGGATTAAGGGTCATCGATGCCTCAATCATGCCGACTTTAATCAGCGGTAATACCAATGCGCCAACGATTATGATTGCTGAAAAACTCGCAGACCTTATTAAAGCAAATCACGGTCATATCGAACGAATCACGCCATAAAACATGGGAAGATATGCGTCTTATAATTAGTATTTTTATTTAAGAAGCTTATATATTAAAACTTTATATTCAATAAAATAAAAATAAGCGAATTATCTAAAATTTTAACCCTTATTTTTTCGTGGTTATTTTTATCAGCATTTCTAAAATAAGGAGAAACTCTAACAAATTCGGCAATAAAGATAGTAAAACAGAACGTTTTCTATCAAATTAGCTTACGAATGTCTTGCATTACCACTGTTGAACAGAGTATATTTAAACCACTTATTTATATCGGTATTTTTTGCAAATCTGAATAATGGTTAATACAACCTAAAATATTTTTTATTTTGCATATTAGAAACACGATATAAACAATTGCTTTAAAGGGAATTAAAAGCACGCTCATTATATTTATAGTTCAAAAACGATCTTATAAATATATTGGCGACTATTTATCATTACATAGGATGTAATAATGCAAAAATCACTCTTCAAACTGACGATGTTGGCGACAGTTATTCTAGGCATCAGTGCCTGTAGCGGCGACAACAAAACCACCGATGACTCTGCTGCCAGCTCAGATGCTAAAGCAGCCAAAACCTTACTTTATTGCTCAGAAGGTAGTCCGGCTGGATTCGATCCAGCACAATACACTGCAGGTACCGATTTTGATGCGAGCGCCTTTCCCATCTACAACGGCTTAGTGGAGTTCAAAAGAGATGGTACTGAGATTCAGCCAGCCTTAGCCGAAAGCTGGGATATTAGTGAAGACGGCAAGACTTATACCTTTAACCTACGTAAAGGGGTTAAATATGGTAAGACCGATTACTTTACCCCAACCCGTGATTTCAACGCAGATGACATTGTCTTTACCCTAGAGCGTATCACCAATCCAGAGTTTGAATTTAATAAAGCCTATCCTGCTGAGTTCCCCTATTCGGTCGGCATGGGGCTACCTGATATTATCTCCAATATCGAAAAGGTTGATGACTCTACCGTCAAAATCACCCTAAGCGAAACCAATGCACCATTTTTACAGAACCTAGCGATGCCCTTCGCTTATATCGATTCTGCTGAGTATGCAGAAAAGTTAATGGCTTCTGGTAATGCTGCTGATATCAACACCAAACCTGTGGGTACAGGACCTTTCGTATTTACTTCTTATCAAAAAGACGCGCAAATTCGTTATACCAAAAATCCAGACTACTGGAACAAAGATGATATTCATATTGATAATCTAGTCTTTGTCATCACCAAAGATTCAGCAGTTCGTGCCCAAAAAGTGCAAGCAGGCGAATGTCATGTGTCCGCTTATCCAAAACCTGCCGAAATTGACTCTGTTAAAAAATCTGGTAAGGCCACCGTTCTCGATCAACCCGGCTTTAACGTCGGTTATGTCGGATATAACGTTGAAAAACCGAAGCTTAGCGACCTTAAGGTTCGCCAAGCATTAGACATGGCAATTAATAAAGACGCTATTATCAATGCGGTTTATCAAAGCGAAGGATTAAAAGCCACCAATCCAATGCCGCCCACACAATGGGGTTACGACAAATCTATCAAAGATGCGCCTTATGATGTGGAAAAAGCCAAGTCCCTTATAAAAGAAGCAGGCGCGGACAAACTTGCCATTAATCTATGGTATATGCCCGTTCAACGCCCATACAATCCTAATGCCAAACTCATGGCTGAAATGCTACAAGCAGATTGGGCGAAAATTGGTGTCGATACCAAGCTTGTGACGTATGAATGGGGCGAGTATCTAAACCGCGCTGCTAAAGGTGAGCCTGATGTCATTCTAGCAGGCTGGACTGGTGATAATGGGGATCCTGATAACTGGCTTGGTACGTTGCTATCTTGTGATGCGGTCGGTGGCAATAACTACTCACGCTGGTGTAATAAAGACTTTGACACTTTGGTGACTAACGCCCGTCAGATTACCAATCAAGATGAGCGCGTCAACGACTATGTACAAGCTCAGCAGATATTCAAAGAGCAATTGCCTTGGACGACAATGGCGCATTCGGTGGTCACGGTATTCACCGCACCAAACGTCGTCGATTATAAAATTAGTCCGCTTGGCTCAATACGCTTCGATGGTGTAAAGGTTGAATAACCTGAGCTGATGACGTCCGGTAAGACATGCATGATTGTTTAATTTATATTCGGCTGGGTCAGACACTCTGCTCCAGCCATATTTATATGAGTTAAGCACTTATTAAGCATTTTTTAAGCATTTTGTCACCGACTCTCTCATCTCTGCCAACATTCTACTCATCGATCTCAAACGATTGAACCACAACTATTGAATTGAGCAGCCCATGCTACTTTATATTTTGCGTCGCATTGCCATTCTAATTCCTGTCTATCTTGGCTTAACGCTATCGACATTTACCCTAATTCGGCTCGTCCCTGGAGATGCTGTCGAGATTATGATGGGTGAGCGTATGGTCGATCCAGAGCTACATGCTCGAGCGTTAGAAAGACTTGGCTTAGACAAACCCCTCATTGTCCAATATTGGGATTACTTAACCGGAATATTGACCGGTGATTTTGGTCAATCCTTTCGTACTCGTACTCCCGTATTACAAGACTTCTTTGCGCATTTTGTACCAACCTTAGAGCTGGCGTTGTGTGCCATTGTCATTGCCAGTGTTGTCGGTGTGAGCCTAGGTATCTTTGCCGCGCTACGACGTGGTACATGGATTGACTACACTCTAATGTCAGGGGCGCTGGCTGGCTACTCTATGCCCATCTATTTATTGGGGCCTATCCTGACTGGTATATTCGCCCATTATCTCGGCCTGTTGCCCGTCGCTGGTGTCATATCTGTCGCGCAGTTTTTAGACGTCAAACCTTTATATGGATCATGGCTACTTGGCTCTTTAACATCAGGAGAACCTGGCGCATTTTGGGATGTGGTGAAACACTTTATCCTACCGTCTATTGCCTTATCGACCATACCACTCGCAATGATTGCACGGATGACACGCTCGGCGATGCTAGAGGTGTTAGATGAGGACTACGTGCGTACAGCGCGCGCCAAAGGCCTATCGCCGCGCCGCGTGATATTGGTACACGTCATGCGCAATGCCCTGATAACTGTGGTGACGGTGATTGGTTTACAAATGGCGACCTTGCTCGCGGGGGCTATTATTACTGAGACTATCTTTAGTTGGCCAGGTGTTGGTAATTGGCTGCTCGATGGTTTTTTCACTCGTGATTATCCTATTGTGCAAAACGGTATTTTATTGGTCGCCACCGCCCTGATTTTGGTTAGTTTATTTATTGATATTTTGTATGGTCTTATTAATCCGCGTATTCGACATACTTCTTAATTTAACATTGATAAATACTCATATAGCCAATCCCACTTAAAATTGTTATAAACTAATTATCAAACCTAATTGCTA
>NZ_JADQAK010000021.1:0-65092 GCF_022129285.1 Psychrobacter sp. Ps4 | reverse complement strand
ACCGCCGACATTCTGCGTGTAAGGCAGACGCTCTACCAACTGAGCTAATCACCCTTCGAACAATTGCTATGCAATTTATTCAACATCAACTGAGCTCTAAGTTTGTCACTAAGCTCTGCTGCTGTGGGTGTGTATTATATAGATTTACACATGGCTGTCAAACAGTTTTTTAACTATTTTGAAAAATAATTGAAAATACTGTCTGAAAGTTATTATTAATAGTAGTCTGAGGCACGTGTTTACTAAGGTTGCTGCCTAAAAACTTATTATGGTTAGTCATTGTTTGATGGTCAAAAACTACTATAATATTGAGGGTGTTTTACGACTCATGCTTTATTTTATGTTGATTGTTGGAGGCGGGCATAGAAAATTCCACTATTGAACAAACTTTTACGACCTGGTCTTGGGGAGACTTCGCAGGCTTGGGTCTGGTATTGCATATTGTTCTCATGATAGTAATGACGCTACGTGTTGTGTCAGTGCAGCGCAATATCGGTGTGTCTATTGCTTGGATTGCTGTGCTCTATACCTTGCCTCTTTTTGGTTTTATCGCTTATATACTATTGGGTGAGCCGATGATAGGGCGGCGCTATCGTCAACGGGTAGACCAAGCAAGCTTATTGATGGATGATATGGCACGGCGTGAGAATTTGGTTTTTGATCAGGGACAAGAGCTGCTGCCAGCCAACTACCGCGGTGTCAGTCAAATAGGCACGCGTTGGACGGGGCTGGGCGTGTTTCCTAATCACAATATGCAGCTCTTGACGGACCCTCATACTATTTTTCAGAGATTAATCGAAGATATAAATGCCGCTCAGAGTATTATCCTGATGGAATTTTATATTGTTTATCCTAAAGGACAAGTGCTAGAGGTGATAGATGCGTTGTCAGCAGCAGCGCAGCGTGGCGTTGAGTGTCATATCTTAGCCGATAGCGTGGGCAGCTTTAGTTTTTTTAATAGTAGCGCGCATCGTACATTAGAAAAAGCAGGTGTTTTTGTTCATCAGTCACTACCAGTGGGTTTGTTTAAAACGCTATTTAAGCGCTCTGACTTGCGTAACCATCGTAAAATTGTGGTGATTGATGAGCACATTGGCTATATCGGTAGCTTTAACTTGGTCGATCCAAGATTTTTTAAACAAAATAAAAACGTTGGACAGTGGATCGATGTGGCGATACGCACGACCAGTCAACACTCTATTAGTATTACGACAGCCATGGCGATCGTGGTGGCCACAGACATTGGTGCGGAAAACAACGACAATCTAGATGCGCTCAATCAGCGAGTAAATGGCTATACTCGTAAACTATATGTGATGAACCCAACCATTAATGATTTAAACAGTCGGATAAAGGTATTGGCTGGTGAGATCGACTATTATGAGCAGCCAAATATTGGCTCGACATCGATTGTGATACCGAAAATGCCGATGGTAGAAGGGGTGTTGGCGCAGCTAATACCTTCCGCGCCACAAGTGACTGCCCATGTGATTTACAATACATTGGTGACGGTTATTCATCGCGCCAATAAACGTATTCGCATTACTACGCCGTATTTTGTACCTGACGAAGCGCTCTCGGGAGCGCTAACGATAGCGGCCAAACGTGGGGTTGATGTGACACTTATTGTTCCTGAAAAGGTGGATTCGTTTCTTGTACAGCATGCGTCACAAGCCTATTATCAAGAGTTGCTCGAGGCGGGTGTGACGATTGCTTTGTTTAAGGGTGGTCTTTTGCATACCAAAACAGTGGTTATCGATGATGATTACTGTTTATTTGGCACTGTAAACATCGATATGCGCAGTTTTTATCTAAATATGGAAGTGAGCTTGGCCATTTATACACCAGAGATGGTCGCTCAAGTGGCTGATTGTCAAGAAGTCTACTTACAAAGTTGCCGTTTTTTGAGTTTAGAGCAGTGGCAACAGCGCCATGGTGCAGAGCGTTTGTTTGACAATGTGGTACGCTTATTTAGTCCTTTATTGTAGCATTTTCAATTTTAGGGTAAGGTAAACGACTGATGTCAGTTTAGTCCCATGATGACCTTATTTTTATTACTATTAATTTATCCCGATAAAGGATGCGCTTGTCTATGTATGCATCGTCTGCATCACCTCTAACGCCCTTTGACTATATTGCAGCAGGCTATTGGCAAGACTTTTTAGCGGATCGTCCTATCGCTGGTGGCATTGCTTACGAAAGCGAGCTTCGCGATTGTATATTAGATGAGTCATTGGCCAGCTTACAGCGAGTCGATACGCTGCTGTCGCACATACGCCGTGAGATGGTTAAAACTGGTCGATGGCATGAAGAGACATTATTGCTCGATGAACGCTATCGTAACTTTATGGTATTTTTGGCGTTTTATGCAGGGCGAGTATTGGCACAGCAATGGCAAAGTATGCCGCATTGGTATGGACAGTTTGAGCTACATAAGCGCTATCCTGAACTGGCTCTTACAACCGATGATTTTTATCAACATCTGGCGGTTGTCTATTGTCAGTCGGCTGATGCTAATAGCGTTACGTCATTGTTTTTTGCCCTAGAGCCGATAGGATTACGGTTATTTGGTCATATTGATCGGCCGTTTGAGGCGGTACAAGGCGGTCAAGTGGCGAGTGGTCTTTATCAAGCGGTTAGCGCAAGGTTGCCACATGCGTACGACAATCACGTGGCTAATTCGATCATACCAGCCATTAATATCAGCACACCAAATACAAGTGCTAGTGTAGAGCGCATTAAAATGATTGATAGTCAGAAACCGTTAGAAAAACAAAGGTTGAGTCATACGCCATATGATGCGCCAAAATCTCAGAACCTGTCTCAGCAAGAGAGCCACACTAAGCCTGTGCTGTCTAAATCAGAAACAGTACAACCTCATACAACCTCAGAAAATACGGTATTAGAGCAGCCACTACCATCGTTAGTGCCTTCTATTCAAGAATTACCAACGCCCGCGATTTTTACTCAATTGCTCGTAGAGCTGGATAACATAGAAGTCGTTCAAACGGCTGGAAATATTGAGTATCAGCAAGCCCATAAAGTGCTTGAGCAGTTTGAGCAACACATTGCCAAACAAAGTCAGCCACGCACGCAAATGCGCTTTTCAGAGAGTCATTTAACGACAAAAAAGCAAGCGCTATTAACACTACAAGAGGCGGCGCAGGCGGGTAATAGTGCTGCCATGCTACATTTGGCAATGTATGAGTTACTTGGTGAAGGATTAGCGGTTGATAAGCGTGCTGCTACAGCGTCAGGGATTGAATGGGTTAAGCAGGCAGCTAGCAAAAATGACAGTCGTGCGCAGCGCCTACTAAGCAAGATGTATTACCAAGGGGTCGGCGTGGCGCAAGATATAGACACTGGTAAATATTGGCTAGAGCAAGCAGCAAAGAATGGACATGCGGAAGCGGCGAGCGTAGTAGGGCAATGGCAACAGGCGCAAGCGCTGATAACGACACAAAAACAAGAGCAACATAGCATGAAGCGTTATCAGTTGTTATTCGCCGCCCTACTCGTAGTGGCAATATTGATCCTAATTATTGTCTAAAATATTTTATGGCAACACGCTGTAAAGCGTATTGTTAATCGCTAAATTCAGGTAGAATTGGCGCATTTTTTACCGTCACCTTACTATAGTCGATTTAATTTAAAGAGGTAAAAGGCAACCGAGTGCAGATGTATAGGTAATACTGCAAACGAGGTTAATGCCGTCACTCTTTTATAGTGAATTGACTATATTATTTAAGCCATTACTAATCTGGGCAACTTTATGCCATCTTCTCCTATATCCTCTGATTGTGCTTTGGAAGCGACTGACCCAGTATCGTTGCCCAGCCGCACTGTTTATACTGCGCCTTTGTATTATCAGTGCGCCATTGGCTTACTTAAGCCGCTATATCGACTGCAAGTTTGGCAACGCTCACACAACCGCGACAACTATCAACAAGAAGTGGCGCAGCGTTTTGGTAAGCAATATCCACCGCGACCAGTGGCTAAACTGACTAATGCGCAAACTGATAAAGGCGTTATTTGGTGTCATGCGGTGTCATTGGGAGAGACCAATACCGTCGCGCCCTTATTAGATGCATTATTGGCTGATGGCTATCAAATATGGTTAACTAATACCACGCAGACAGGTTTTGCTCGCGGTGCCAGCCGTTTCACCGATGATATTGTTCAAGGTCGGATGAGCCATAGCTACGTACCTGTCGACAGCCCAACTGTGATTGAGGCTTTTTTGGGTCATGTCAAGCCCATCGCTGCTCTGTTTGTCGAAACAGAACTGTGGGCAAATATCCTAACCAAATTATCCGAACACCATATTCCCAGTATCTTGGTCAACGGTCGGCTGTCAGCGTCTTCTTTTAAAAGTTATCAAAAAATTGCTGCGGTCAGTGCCAGTATGATGAAAAATCTGACTTTGATTATCGCCCAAGACAGCGACTCAGCGAAACGCTTTCGACAATTGGGTGCGAATAGCGCGCAAATTCGTGTCGCAGGTTCACTCAAATGGGTGATTAATACGCCTCAAACTGAAGATAAAGCGGCTGATATAGAAGCTGATACAGAAAATAACTATACAGAAAATCCTAGCGTACCAAACCAATATTCTGAATCGGTCAAAGAGTCCACATTAGCAAAAGAGATGAATATCGCTGGTCGACCGATTTGGGTTGCCGCAAGTACCCATAGTGGCGAAGAAGAGACGGCACTATCACTGCATCAACAGCTATTGTCTCATTCTGCGCTCGATGATGCGCTGCTTATCATTGTACCTAGACATCCTGAACGTTTTGATGAAGTAGCAGCGCTCATTCAAGCGTCTGACTTAACAATGGCACGGCGTAGTGCAGAAGATAGCATTCATGTAGACACACAAGTCTATCTGGCTGATAGCATGGGTGAGCTGATGACGTGGTATAAGTTGGCAGATGTGTCACTGGTCGGCGGCTCGTTAGTGGATGTCGGTGGACACAATCCCGTTGAGCCAGCCAGTGTGGCAACGCCTGTGCTCATGGGGCGCTATACGCAGTCTTGTCAAAGCGTGGTGGATAAATTGGCGGAGGTCGGCGCGTTATATCAGCCAAACAATGTTTTCTATCGTCCCGTTACTGTTAGTGCGGCTACTACTAATGATGATACGAATCAACAATCCTCTCGTAAGAAGCCTGCCGCTAAAGAGGATGTAGCGCTCATTTATCAGCAGCTAGTGTCTTGGCTCAGTGATCTTGAGGTAGCGGAACAAGCAGGGCAAGCTGGCGCGCGAATGACGAGACAACAGCAAGCCGTATTGACCCGCCAATTTACCATGATTAAAGAGGTTGTTGAGCAGCATGCTATTCAACAACCAAGCCAAGAGCTGCTATGAATTGTCTATTATTACCCATTGAAAAATTCTCTTCGGATGCGGCATATATTGATGAATTATCACAAATAAATCACGTCAATAAAGTGCTAACAGCAAAAGTTGGTGATACGCTGAAAATCGGTCAAATGGGCGGTCATTTGGGCACTGCTGTGATTGAAAGCATCCGCTCTGATGCTATTGAGTTGCGTGATATTCAGCTCACCACTGCGCCGCCACCAAAGCTAGATTTGACCGTTGTATTAGCACTACCGCGTCCTAAAGTGCTACGCCGCTTAATTATGGATATGACCGCGCTTGGGGTGCGCGATATCATCTTAATCAACAGCTATCGCACGCAAAAAAGCTATTGGCAAAGTCCGATGCTTGAGCGCCTTGATGAATTTGTATTAGAAGGGCTGCAACAAGGAGTTGATACCATAGCGCCTCGTATCACTTTACAAAAACGCTTCAAGCCATTCGTGGAAGATGAGCTGGCAGGTTTGGTAACCAATCGAGCCATCGTGGCGCACCCGTATAGTGAGCTATCCTTTACACAGTATCTACAACAGCAACCATCGTTAGGATTGCCAAGTCTGGTTTGTATCGGTAGCGAGGGCGGCTGGATTGATTATGAAATAGCACTGCTTGCCACTCAAGGTTGCGCGGCAGTCACTACAGGCTCGCGTATCCTGCGTACAGAAGCCGCCGTCAATGTGATTTTGGGTCAATGGTTGCTGTCGTGAATCAGCAGATCGTTGAAAGATAATTAAGACATGCCATCACTTAGAAAATCTATAGATTGATTCATGAGGATCTATAAATTTATCCTTAAAAAGAGACAATTGAGCCAAATTATCGGTGTATTTCTGAGTTAAACAAATGTATTGATAATTAATCTCATTTCTATTAGTATGTTGTTTCAGAGATTATCGCGTGATTGAGCCTTACTGTTAGAGGTCTTTAGCGCCGTCTTATCTTATTGTCATCTCATCTATTTATCTCACCTTTTCGTAGCATCATTATGGGGAAAACCATGTCATTGAATGCCATTAGCGCTAACCTAACTTCTACTAAGCTTATCTTGCCTGTTGCCGTATTTGGCATGATGTTGGGACTGGCTGGTTGTAGCAATTCATCTACAACAGAAGAGAGCGTGGAGGCGGAGACATCAGCGGCGGCTACTGAGCAACCAGCTGCTACTGATGGTGCTACGAGTGAAGGTGGTCAGACGATTACTATTTATTCTTCGCGAAATGAGCAGCTGATTAAGCCATTGCTAGACCGTTATACCGAACAGACAGGTGTGAAGATTGAGCTGGTCACAGATAGTACAGGTCCGCTCATGGCGCGTTTGCAAGCTGAAGGTCAGAACACGCCAGCCGATATGCTGCTAACGGTTGATGCGGGTAACTTATGGCAAGCGGCTCAGCAAGGCTTGTTACAACCAGTATCCTCTACTGTGTTGGAGACCAACGTTCCTGCCAAATATCGTGATCCAAAAGGTCAATGGACAGGGCTATCATTGCGTGCTCGTACGATCTTTTATGACCCAAGTAAAGTCAGTGCCGACCAATTATCTACTTATGCAGATTTAGCCGATCCAAAATGGAAAGGCAAGTTATGCCTACGTACCTCTAAAAAAGTCTATAACCAGTCGCTTGTGGCCAGTATGATGGAGCATTTGGGCGAAGAAAAAACGGAAGAAATCGTCCGTGGTTGGGTCGCTAACTTAGCGACTGACGTGTTCAGCGATGACACCAGTATGCTAGAAGCCATCGCTGCTGGTCAGTGTGAAGTGGGCATTGCCAACAGTTACTACTACGGTCGTCTGCTCGATGAAAAACCTAACTTCCCTGTGAAAATATTTTGGGCAAACCAAGGCACGACTGGTACACACGTAAATATTTCAGGTGCTGGTGTGGTCGCAGGTTCAGACAATCCAGATGGGACGCTTAAACTGATAGAATGGTTGTCTTCTGATGAGGCGCAAGGTCTTTATGCCAGCTCAGACAAAGAATTCCCAGTAAAAGTAGGGGTTGATGAGTCAGAAATGCTCAGATCATGGGGTGAATTCAAAAAAGACGATATCAATGTGCAAAAGTTTGGTGAGCTGCAAACCCAAGCCATTCAGTTGATGGACAAAGCAGGCTATAAATAAGGTATTGACAGTCATACCATTCTCAAAAATGACAATGCCTATCAAGCACGAGTATCAAGCTTGATAGGCTAAATGATAGTGTTTATGTTCAAAGCAGACAGTGTTTTTAGCCGTATTTTTGAGTTTGGTATAATGTTATAAGGTCTTTATGCGTATGACACGGTAATAATGATATGATCAAAACGCCAGACGCGTCTGTACGTCAAAACGATACAGTCAATGATAGTGCTAATGCCAACAATATGGATAATCATAATATTGATGGAAAGCAGACTGTCAGCCAAGACCACGCCGTCCGTAAACGTATTATCTCAAAATCAGTCTTAGGACTGATTTCGTCGTTTATGCTTTTGCCAATTTTGATTGTGTTGCTGTCTTGGACGCAGCCAATTGCCGATATCTGGACGCACATGGCAGATTATGTGCTGCCGCAAGTGCTTAAAAATACCGCGATTTTATTGCTGATGGTAACGGTCGTGTCTGGCACTATTGGCACCGCGCTTGCTTGGGTAACCAGTATGTACCGCTTCCCTGGACAGCGGTTTTTTTCGTGGGCGCTGATGTTACCACTGGCGATACCTGCCTATGTATTGGCGTTTGTCACCATTGGTATTGTTGATTTTAGTGGACCATTACAGACAGGTTTGCGCGACCTAGGCTTTGATGCAGCGATTCCTTCGATCCGTAATGTCTGGGGAGCAGGTTTGGTATTGTCCCTAGCATTTTATCCCTATGTCTATTTGTTGGCGCGTCAAGCGTTCTTATCGCAAGGCAGGCGCGCGATTGAAGCAGGACAAATGCTGGGCTTAAGCCGTAGCCGCGTGTTTTTTCGGTTGGCCTTACCACAAGCATTGCCATGGATTATTGGCGGACTATTGCTTGCCAGTATGGAAACTTTGGCAGACTTTGGTGCCGTGTCAGTCTTTAATGTTGATACCTTTACCACGGCTATTTACAAAGCATGGTTTGGCTTCTTTAGTTTGACCACTGCGGCACAATTGGCAGCTTTGCTCATCGGTGTGATCTTTATTGTGGTATTGTTTGAGCAGTATTGGCAAACCAAGCGCGGCAATAACGTGACTCAAGGCAGCAGTCAGCGTTTTGATGCCAGCACGCCTGCGAAATTAGGTATGACATTGCTGTGTACCTTGGTGTTTGCTGGCGCTTTTTTAATCCCATTTTTGCAGCTCATCTACTGGACGGCATTGAATTTTCGCCAAGATTTTGATGCGCGCTATATTGATTTTGTGACCAACAGCCTCATGATTGCTAGCATGACCACGATTTTTATTGCCTTTTTAGCGATTATCATTGCGTGGATTAAGCGGCAGTATCCTGATAAATTGACCAAGCTCATGACTACTTTGGCAAATTTGGGTTATGTGGTGCCGGGTACAGTATTGGCAGTGGGCATCTTTATCCCAATTGCTTGGCTAGACAACCAAATGATTGCGTTTGGGATTACCACGCAGCAAGTGCTATCAGGCAGTGTGATAGTGATGCTATTGGCATTATCGACGCGTTTTATGACGGTGAGTTTTCAGCCAGTTGATCGACAGCTACAGCGACTAACGGTCAATCAAGAAGCGGCTGCCAAATTACTGAGTGACAGTCCTTATCAGCGCTGGCGTCAAGTGATGTTGCCCGTTATTAGTCCAGGAATATTGACTGGACTATTGATGGGGTTTGTTGAAGTCATGAAAGAGATGCCGATTACGTTAATGACGCGTCGCCAAGGCTGGGATACGCTGGCAGTGCGGGTATTTGAGATGACCAGTGAAGGAATGTGGGGACGAGCTGCATTGCCAAGTTTATTGATTGTGCTGGTTGGTCTGCTGCCTGTTTGGATATTATTGCGTCAAAGCGATAAGTAAAGTTAAGGTGTTTTTAGAGTGAATCTGAATTGTCCGATGACGCTCCATTTTATGATTGTTTTCACTGTTTTATCTATGGGTTTTATTTACTAATAGCTAACTGGTACCGTCTATGTACACTGATTCAATGAAAGGCTCAGCAGACTCTAAATCAATCAATGCCAAGTCAATAAAGGCGAAGGCAAGACTGGAGCATATAAAAAAATTACCAGTTGCTCAAGTTAAGACGCCGCCCGCCCAGCCTAGTAAGTTTTTAGAAAAAAGCAGTGCTTTTAGCCAAGATGTTGAGACAGATACTGAGGCAGCTACGGCTACTAGTCCTTATTTTAGTGTGCAAGATTTAATCGTCGGTTATGACGATACGATTATCGTCAATGGTTTGTCATTGCAATTGAAGCAAGGCGAGATTGGTTGCTTTTTGGGCTATAGCGGCTGCGGCAAGACCACGGCACTAAGAGCGATTGCAGGGCTGGAACAAAGCCGTGATGGTACGGTTCTCTTAAACAATCAATGTCTTACTGATAAAACTGACCGCAACTCATTTGCCGTCGCACCCGCCAAACGCGGTATGGGTATGGTGTTTCAGGATTATGCGTTATTTGGGCATTTGAGCGTGGCAAAAAACATCGCTTTTGGTCTGAATAAATGGTCTGCCTCTGACAAAAAATCCCGTGTCGCTGAGATGCTAGAGCTGGTTGAATTGTCTGAGCATGCTGACAAACGTCCAAATGAGCTATCAGGTGGTCAGCAGCAGCGGGTGGCATTAGCCCGTGCATTAGCGCCAAAGCCAAAACTATTACTACTTGATGAGCCGTTTTCTAATCTAGATGTGGTGCTACGTGAATCATTGGCAATGAATGTCCGTGATATTCTTAAACGCACTAATACCACGGCAATACTGGTCACTCATGATCAAAACGAAGCCTTTGCACTGGCTGATAAAGTGGGGGTGATGCATAAAGGTAAACTGGTACAGTGGGCAACCCCAAGTGAGCTATATCACGAGCCAATCAGTCCTTTTGTCGCTGAGTTTGTCGGCGAAGGCGCGATGATAGATGGTATCATCAAAGAAGGCCATGTTGAGACGGCATTAGGCGATATCTATCGGCGTATGGAAGTGTACGATGAATCAGGGTACCCACAGTATTGCGAGTATGATTATCCTAATGGCACACCGATTAAGGTGTTGGTGCGCCCTGATGATATCATTCATGACGATGAGAGCACACAAACCGCTTTAGTCGTTGGACGCGTATTTCGCGGTGCCAACTATCTATATCGCTTGCAGCTCGATGACGGGCAAACGGTACTGTCTTTAGTCGCCAGCCACCATAATCACGAGATTGGGTCACAGATTGGTATTTTACCTATCTTAGAGCACGTCGTGGTATTTGATGAAAAAGACATTAATGCGACGACTTGGTCAGAGTATGATAGGTCAGAAAGAGTTGATGAGACAGAATAGTCGCAGCATTTATAAATGATTAGGGTATTAACCTCGCGACATGCACACGGTATGCTATTGACGCTTGGCTGCCTTGTATCTACTTTAAACTGCGGCGACTATATTAATTCATGTTTACGTCAAACAACTGCGGCTTGCACTTACGCTTATCGCGTCGCCAATATGTGCAAATAACGTCCCAACCATTTATATGGCTCTAATTGCGAGTAGCGCAGCTCCATGCGTATCACGGCTTCTGGGTCATTGTGACCACCACGCTTAAGCGGGGCATAATCATGAAATACGCGCAGACCACTGGTGCGTATGGTCTGATAATGATGCGCAGTCAACCAAGATTCAACTTCTTCTTTGGCGACAGGATGGTTGGGCGTGAGGCTTTTTTTGTTATCAGCCTTATATTCTGTATTATCAAGTAAGTTAAAATTACCCATGATTAGGTTGCGATAATCAAAGCTTGCTGGGTTATAAAAGCATAAAGATAGCGCACCATTATCCGCTAATTGCTGATCAAAAAAGTCCATCACCGCAGCGGGCTCTGCCAACCATTCAAGCAGCGCATGACACATGATTAAATCAAACTTTTCACTATTTTCTGTACCCAACTTTTCTGGCAGCTCCTGATAGGGGCAAACGTACCATGTGATATTCAGGTCTTCGTCTATCTGCGCGGCACTCGCTTTCGCTTTTTCTAGCATGTTGGCTGAGATATCATTGATGACCAATGTATGACCTTGAGCTGCCAGCTCTATTGCAATCTGTGCTAGCCCTGCACCCACATCCAAAATACGTAAAGGTCGCCCAAGGCTTTCACTCATTTGCGCGCTATATTCAAAGATATCACGGCGTAGCACCGCCAATCGAATATCGCCTTTTAAGCCACCGTAGACCTTTTTTTCAAAATGATCCGCAATCGCATCGAAGCTACGATCGGCACGTATATCGCCTGATGCGTCGATTGGTTGTGTCAGATCAGCCGATTGGTTGTCATGTTCTTTGATACTTTCATTATTGGTTTGCATAAAGCGCTATCTGTATTAGGATGGTATTTTGGAACATCGTACAACAAAGACAAAATCTAAGCTAGGCTTGACGCCAATACTAGCTTTACCATAGCGTCAAAGATGCCATTAAATACCTGTTTTCCAGTAGCTTTTCACAATATTTTACGGTATAAGTAGTAAGGTTTAAGAAACAATTATTGAGTAAGTTTTATTGGAAATATCTGATACTTCACTGTATTCAATAAAAACCGTTCAATAAAAAGAGTCTGCCATACTGAAATTTTTTATTGTCAAGGACTCTCAGCAAACGTCTGATCTACCACCGCTAAGGACAGTAACCATGATCGTATCTAAATCTACTACCGCTATAAATAACAAATCATCTAGCAGTACCCATCAATCAGTATCCATTACGACGGGCAAGCCTGTGATGCTACGCTGCCTATTATCGGTCGCCATTGCCAGTAGCTTGCTGCTCGTCGGTTGTGGCGATGACAATGACTTTGATACTGTCATAGGCTCTGACTCTGCGATGTCAGTTAAATCAATCAGCTCATTTAACATCGCGCAAATAAATACCCAGTTCGGTCTTGATGGTGCGGCAACCCCTGATGCCAAATGCGATATCAAAATCGAAAAAGTCAGCTATCCGACAGTAGGGGCAGCGGGTGAGCGTACCAACGCGACAGCAGCTTTGATGCTACCAAGTGGTGACAGTGCTGACTGCCAAGGCGATCGACCTATCTTGCTGTATGCCCATGGCACAACTACGGATAAAGGCTACGATTTTAGTCAAGTCGCTAATCCTCAAAATCCAGCCGCTGGTGAGTCGACATTAATCGCTGCCAACTTTGCGGCTCAAGGCTACATCGTCGTTGCACCAAACTATGCTGGCTATGATGACTCAGATCTCGATTATCATCCATACCTTGTGGCTGAGCAACAAGCCACTGACATGGCTGATGCATTAGACAGTGCCCGTACCATCATTGCAAGACAACAGCGCGCTAATGATCCTGACTACACCAACCTTGATGACTCTGGTAAGTTATTCATCAGTGGTTACTCACAGGGCGGGCATGTGGCGATGGCAACTGCAAGAATGTTCGAGCAAAATGATGAGCCTGTCACTGCCATTGCACCTTTATCAGGGCCTTATGCACTGGCAGCGTTTGGTGATGAAATATTTAGAGGAAACGTCAATATTGGAGCGTCTAGATTTGCGCCATTACTTGGCATTGGTTTACAAGAAAAGTATGGCAATATTTATGGTAAAAAATCAGACATATTCTTGGATAAGTATGCTGATGCCCAGTTACCAAGTGAGACAGCATTTGGCGACTTAGTCACGGCGGGCAAACTGCCCAATAATGCTTTGTTTCAAAAGAACCCTACCGACGCAATATTTGCTGGTTTATCACAAGGGAAGTTGTTTTCTGTGCTGGGCGGTTATGATGAAAATGACTATTTGATTAAGACGGATTTTCGCGCAGCTTATGTAGCGGACACCATTAAGCATCCCGATGGGTTAATGACAGAAAACGGCGACAAAATGCCAGCTGTAGCTCCTGAGAATAACTTACGTAAAGCACTAAAGGATAATGACTTACGTGGCTATGTGCCGACAATGCCGACACTTATTTGTGGCGGTAACCAAGACCCGACGGTTTATTTTGATACTAATACAGGCTCTATGGTAGAAATATTACAAGCAGCCTCTGACAAAAACTCCGCCAAAAAGCTAAATATTACGGTATTGGATGTCGATAAAGACAATGCTGCCGAGCGTCCAGATAAATCGACCTTTATGATGATTGGACAGGCATCAATGAACAAATGGAATGCCACTGATATCGTAACCAATGTACAAACAAACTTCAGCAATAGCGTTGAAAAGGTGAAAGCGGATGCGACTGCACAAGGTGGCGTGCCGTTATTGGCTTTTTATACCAACTATCATGGCGGCTTAGTTAGCCCAGCGTGTACGCAAGCCACACGTGAGTTCTTTAATCAGGAATTTAAACCTGCTTAATAGAGGTCATTTTAACCATAAAAAATAGCCTGACTATCGAAAAGACTGTATCCACTGGATGCAGTTTTTTCATGAATATCATTTAATCCTCAATAAGAGAAAAATATGAAATCGATAATATTATCACTAATTGCTTGTGTCTTTATCACAGCTCCGATCAGTCAAGCGCAGGCTAAGAATACACCTTGTTCGGGCAAAATGGGCGGCGTATCTCACTGCTCAAAAGATGGTAAGTTTGTTTGCAAAAACGGCAAAATCAGTCAATCAAAACAAGTATGTCGTTAAAGTTGTTTTTACCCTTGTCATTAGAGTGAAAAAAACCGCTAATCAGCTGTTTTGCTTAATTTTAATAACAGCCAGACGCCCCTAAATCAGCAAATTTGTGCTAAAATAGCTTCTTTAATTGAACATTATTTTTAACAAAAACCGTATCACTATTTTCCTATTGTTTTGCACCTTTGACAGTGCTTTTTTAGGGTCACTATTCTGATAGTAGCTGCGCATTGATGCAGCTATATTTTTGTATAACCCATGAGTATCTTGAACAAACGTGTCAACATTAGAAAAACAATGTGAGTGAAGGAGTGTATATGAGCGAATCGGTCAGTCCTATTGGCATCGTAGAGGAACTAAAGCAATCCTATCTGGATTATGCGATGAGCGTGATTGTCTCGCGTGCGCTGCCTGATGTGCGTGATGGGTTCAAACCTGTACACCGCCGTGTGATGTACGCCATGCACGTGCTATCTAACGACTATAATAAGCCATATAAGAAGTCTGCACGTGTCGTCGGCGATGTCATTGGTAAATATCACCCACATGGCGATAGTGCGGTCTATGATGCCATTGTGCGGATGGCGCAGGATTTTAGTTTGCGTTATCCGATGGTTGACGGTCAAGGTAACTTTGGTTCGATCGATGATGATCCTCCGGCAGCGATGCGTTATACCGAAGTACGTATGACCAAGCTGACGCATCAGATGCTTGCTGATTTAGACAAAGACACGGTTGATTGGGAAGACAACTACGATGGTTCTGAGCGTATGCCTAGCGTCATGCCAGCGCGTGTTCCAAACTTACTAATCAATGGTGCGACTGGTATTGCTGTTGGTATGGCGACTAATATGGCGCCGCACAACCTGACAGAAGTGATTAATGCTTGTTTGGCTTATGCCGAAAACCCGCAAGTATCAGCTGAAGAGTTGATGTCACACATCTCAGGTCCTGACTTTCCTACAGGCGGTATCATTTATGGTCGCGCTGGTATTTTAGATGCTTATCGCACGGGTAAAGGTCGTTTGCACATCCGTGGTCGCTATCATATTGAAGCCATGAGTGATACGGGTGTCAACCGCGATCGTGAGCGTATTGTGTTTACCGAAGTACCTTATCAATCTAATAAAGCCAAAATGATTGAGCGTATCGCAGAACTCGTACGTGATAAAAAGATTGAAGGTATTAGCGAGATTCGTGATGAATCTGACAAAGATGGTATGCGTATCGCCATTGATTTGCGCCGTGGTGAGACAGCTGAAGTCATCGTTAATAACTTGTTCTTGCAAACGCCGCTCGAATCAAGCTTTAGTATCAACATGGTGGCGCTCGATAATGGTCAGCCTAAGCTACTAACTTTGCGTCAGCTGATTGCCGCCTTTGTACGTCATCGCCAAGAAGTGGTGACACGCCGTACGATTTACGAGTTAAACAAAGCACGCGTACGTGGTCATTTACTCGAAGGTTTGACCGTTGCGTTAGCCAATATCGACGAGATTATTGCAACGATCAAAGCCTCTGCTAACCGCGGTTTGGCACGTGAAAGCCTATTAAATAATACGTGGGGTTCAGGTAGCGTGGTGGCGATGTTGACCGCTGCTGGTAGCCAATCTGTGCGTCCTGACTATATCGAAGGCGAAGATCCTAAAGCACCATTTGGCTTGATTGAGGGCGAAGAACGTTATCGCTTATCACTTGAGCAGGTCAACGCGATTTTAGATATGCAGTTGCATCGTCTAACGGGTCTTGAGCAAGACAAATTAACCGAAGAATACCAAGATTTGCTACGTGAAATCGCTCATTTAGAGTCTATTCTTGGTGATTTTGATAAGCTAATGACCATTATCTCCAATGAGATGATTGAGATTCGTGATAACTTTGGTGATGAGCGCCGTACCGATATTATTGACTCACGTACTGACTTTAACCGTGAAGATTTGATTCCTGAACAGACGGTTGTCATGACGGTCTCGCGTACAGGTTATGCAAAAACTCAGCCGATTGATGATTATGTCGCACAAAAACGTGGCGGTAAAGGCAAGTCTGCAACCGCAATGAAAGAAGATGATGTGATTGATCATTTGGTTGTGACTTCAACGCATGCTACCGTATTGTGTTTCACGGATAGCGGTCGTGTCTTTAGCTTACGTGGTTTTGAAGTGCCGATTGCCAGTCGCGGTGCTCGTGGTCGTCCATTAGTGAATTTAATTGGCTTAAATCCTGATGAAACCGTCACTACGATACTGCCAATTCCAAAAATAGTGGAAGAATTATCGGTAAAAGGTGACGCGTTAACAGATGCTCTAATAGATGGGGATGATGATTCATTAGACGCTATCACGCAAGCAGAGCCACCTTTTGTATTCTTTGCAACTGCCAATGGTACGGTGAAGCGGGTAGAGCTTAAGCAGTTTGCCAATATTCGCTCGAACGGCTTGATTGCGGTTGGACTAGAAGAGGGCGATAAGCTGGTCAGTGCTCGTATCACTAATGGTAGCCAAGAAGTGATGTTGTTTGCATCCAGTGGTAAAGCCATTCGTTTTGATGAAAATGATGCTCGTGTGATGGGTCGTATGGCTAAAGGTGTCCGTGGTATGCGTTTGGCGGCTAATGAGTCGATAAGATCATTGGTTGTGATCGAAGATGATGTACGCGAAATCCTTATTGCTTGTGAAAACGGCTTTGGTAAACGTACCTTTATCGATGAGTTCAATACCCAAAATCGTGGCGGCGGCGGTGTAATTGCTATCAAAACCAGTGAGCGTAATGGTGCGCTAGTAAGAGCCACTAAGGTTGACTCTACGGACGATATTATTTTAATCTCTGATAAAGGTACATTGGTTCGTACGCCCGTTGAGCACGTCGCTAGCTCTGGTCGTAATACGCAAGGCGTGACGCTGATTCGTCTATCAAAAGACGAGAAGCTGGTCGCTATGGCGCGTGTTGAGCATGAAGAAGGTGACGATGAGCTGGTTGATGCCATGAGAGAAGACGGTACATTTGATGTGGCAGGTCAAGAGCAGATAGATATTGATGCGGCGACTGGCAACACAGCAACGAATGACGTTATGGATATTGCTACTGACAATGAATTAGATGTTGATAGTACAGACGGTGAAAACGCAGACGACGAATAAATGTCTCAGTAGTTAGCTTTTTGATCTAGTCTTATATGATTGTTCTATAAAAAGCCTCTGACGTTATCGTCGGAGGCTTTTATTTTTTTCTGTATGTCATCTATTGTTAGAGTCTGCCTTTAAGTTTCCGCTGCTCTAATTTTTTATAAATAATGCCCATAAAGTTCTATTTTTAAGGCTCTTGTTATGCTCTCGACCAATCAAACTTTCCAAGGAACCCTTGCTTCGATATCATCGAGCTTTTTATTTTCGATGATGTTTGTGTTTGGGCTATTTATGCTGCCTTTGACAGGTACGCAGGTAGCCTCATGGCGCGTACTCATGATGCTGCTAAGTTTGCTATTGTTGGTCAGTTTTACCAAGCAATGGCAACACGTTTTTGATTATTTGAAAACCTTAAAAACTCCGAAAGAGTGGCTGATATTTATTTTGCCCACACCGATTTTGGGTGGTCAAATTTGGCTATTTATGTGGGCACCAGTCAATGGCTTTGGTCTGGATGTTACCTTGGGCTATTTTCTATTACCGCTGGTGATGATAGTGCTGGGTCGTTTCTTTTATCACGAGCATATGAGTGCGTTGCAGTGGGTGGCCGCGCTATGTGCAGCCTTAGGTATTGGCTATGATATCTTTCAATATGGCTCAGTATCTTGGGTAACGTTGTTTGTGTGCTTGGGCTATCCACCCTATTATCTATTGCGGCGTAAACTGGCAGTGCCGCCTATCACAGGGCTGTTGTCCGATTTGGCTCTGTTAACCCCAGTAGTGCTCATTATGTTGTATTTTAGCGGCGGCTTTAGTACGGCAGCACAGGACATCAAGTTCTGGTATTTATTACCACTGCTAGGAGCCTTTAGTGCGCTGGCGATGTCCTTAACCATGATTGCCAGTAGCAAATTACCTGTATCATTATTTGGGGCGCTAAGCTATGTCGAACCTATGCTGCTGTTTGTTTTATCCATCACTGTTCTAAGTCAAAGCCTCGATGAGGGCGGCTCTTTGTTCATGTATGGTATGGTAAGTTTGGCGTTACTGGTGATGATTGCTGATAGTATAAAAGGTTATCTTAAGCGCCGCCGTGACAATCATTTGCATGGCTATCGAGAGCCACAAGTGGGCGGGTTTCCGCCGCGTCGTCGTTTCATAGATCAGCGTATTGATGGGGTTTTAACCGCGCATCGTTTTCGCAAGATTCGGCGCTATCAAAAAAAGATGGATAGAATGCAGCAAAAAATCGAGCAGTTGAGTGCAAAGTAAGATGCTGGATGGGTAGGTGAACGCTTTAGTAAAGCAGGTGTATTGCTTATCTATTCTGACTTTGACATAATACCGACCACAAGATAAACACGATATATTCCAAGTGTTTATCTCAATATTATATGATTATGTTGTAGATAACAGAGTTTATAGATCAAAAAGCCTTCGACGTCCGCGTCGGAGGCTTTTGTTTTTTTCTAAAATTGCCAAGGACGTGCGCTCATTTTTCAAGGTTGTCATTATGCTCACCACGAATCAAACGTCGCAGGGTACCATCGCTGCAGTGGCAGCAAATTTTTTATATTCATTGCTATTCTTATTTGGTCTATTGATGCAGCCGTTGTCAGGGACGCAAGTCGCTTCTTGGCGCGTACTGATGATGCTATTGAGTCTGGTGCTGCTGATTAGTGTGCTTAAGCAGTGGCAGCATATTTTTGATTATCTAAAAACTCTGAAGACGCCTAAAGAATGGTTTTTATTTATCATACCCACACCAATATTGGGCGCGCAAATCTGGATATTTATGTGGGCACCTGTCAATGATTTGGGAATTGAGGTGACATTGGGTTACTTTTTATATCCAATGATAATGATTATGGTTGGTCGGTTTTTTTTATAACGAAGACATGAGCTTGTTACAATGGATTGCCACCATATGCGCAGGCGCAGGTATTGCTTATGATGTCTTTCAGTACGGCAGTATTTCTTGGGCGACTTTATTTGTTTGCTTGGGTTATCCGCCTTATTATCTACTGCGTCGTAAATTGGCAGTGCCGCCGATCACAGGGCTTATCTCTGACCTTGTTTTATTGACGCCAGTGGTGTTGATTGCTTTATATCTCAATGGCGGGTTTACGCTGGCGATATCTACCGATAAGTTTTGGTATCTGTTGCCACTATTAGGCATTATCAGTACGGCTGCGATGTCATTGACCATGGTTGCCAGTCAAAAGCTGCCCGTCTCATTATTTGGTACTTTATGCTACCTTGAGCCGATATTTTTATTTATATTTTCCATCACGATTTTGCATCAAAGTATCGATGAGGGCGGCTCTTTATTTATGTACGGCATGATTTTTGTCGCGCTGTTGATGATGATTGTGGATAGTGCGCTTGGTTACTTGGCACGTAAGCGTGATGACCGTTTGCATGGTTATAATGAGCCACAAGTGGGTAGCTTCCCGCCACGTCGCCGTCTGAAAAACCGCCGTATTAAAGGTGTGTTAACTACGCATCGTTTCCGAAAAATTAGAAAGTATCAGCAAAAAATACATAAGATGACACGCAAAATTGAAGAGCTGCATTCAAAGTAGCACCTGCCAGCAAGTCGATATAGATTTGACTTAGCGGGCAATGTTTTTCGTCATTACTCTACACAGTTTCTGTGTTAAAGAGGCATTAATTACGCTATTATCGATGACAATAGCGTCACGCTTAATTGAAAGCGTGGCACTGTATCAAAGAGATTATGGCTGATTTAAAACAATATATAACTAGGACGGTTTATGTTACACCTTCATCATTTAGCAAATTCGCGCTCATTTCGTATTATTTGGCTGTTAGAAGAGCTTGGCGTCGATTATCAATTGACTTGCTATGAGCGCAATAAAGCATACCGTGCGCCTGACAGTTTAAAAAAAATAAATCCGCTCGGTCACGCACCCATGTTAGAAGTAAATGACCGTGTGCTCATCGAATCAGGTTTTATTATTGAGTACTTGATTAAGCATTATGATAGCGAGAAACAGTTCAAGCCTGCGGATGATAATGAAGCGGCGTGGGAGGCTTACACGTTTTGGTTGCATTTCTCTGAAGCATCAGTGATGCCGCCATTGGTCATGCGTTTGGTATTTACCAAAGTGGTCGAGCAGTCGCCCATGCTCATCAAGCCTGTGAGCAAAAGCATCCGTAACCAAGTCGAAAAAAATATGATAAGCAAAAGTCTGGATGCTATATTGGCGATGATGGAGCAGCATTTGCAAGACAATCATTGGTTTGCAGGGGCTGAATTTAGTGCCGCTGATATCCAAATGCATCTTGCGGTTGTGGGTGCCAATGCTGGTACAGGATTAGATAGCAGTAAATATGCCAATATCTTAATTTGGCTAAAACGTTGTGAAGAGCGCGATGCCTTTAAGCGTGCAGAAGAAAAGGGTGGTCGTTTGCAGTTCTAAAAGCGGCGCATTTAATCGTTCATAAATGACTGATTTGATATTAAAATGAAGGGTTTTGTTTATTCATAGACAAAACCTTTTTTAGGATAAGAAATGACAGACTTAAATAAATCGCATAACAAGCATACTGATGTCGATACTGGTATTGCTGCTAAGCCAGTGCTTGATACTACCGCCGACAATGTGAACCATCAGCAGGTATCCATTAAAGCATGGTCACAAAAATTGCTCGTAGTGATTCTATGTATTGCCAGCTTTTATGGCGGCTGGAAATCTTATGAGTCCAATATGGTCAGTGAATGTACGGCTAATGGTGGGCAGATGGTTGCAGCGCAAAAAACCATGATGTGCCAATTGTCATAGCAGATAAGCATCATGTGTCAGAGAGGTAATCTATGTTGAAGCTGACTTTTTTGGGTACCTCTGCTGGTGTGCCAACCAAACAGCGTAATGTGACCGCACTGGCGATTGAATGTCTGAATCCTTATTTATCTGGCGCACAGCAGGGTAATAAGTCACAGAGTGCTAATCAAAATAAAAAATCGCGTCCATGGCTACTGATAGATTGCGGTGAAGGCACGCAGCAGCAGCTATTGCATACAAAGCTCTCTTTGCATCAACTAGCCGCTATCTGTATCACCCATGTGCATGGCGATCATTGCTATGGGTTACCAGGGTTGTTGGCGAGTGCCGCCATGTCAGGACGCCGTGAGCCGCTGACCCTCATTGCTCCAAAAGCAATCGCGACATTGCTTGAAGCCATTACCTTAACCACGGAATTGTATTTACCCTTTGCTCTTAATTTTATAGCGATTGAAGAGGTGCTATCTGAGCAAAGTGATACAAACAAGGTGAATATCCTATTAAGCGACCAGCATCAGCTTGATATTGATATCACGCTGCTATCACATCGGGTTGCTTCTCATGCATTTGGTATCACGCAGACTATCCATCATCGCACGCTTGATACGGATAAACTGCTGGCGCAAGGTATTCCTGCAAGCGCACTATGGGGTAAATTGCAGCAAGGTCACGATGTCATCACTGAAGAGGGGCAGCAATTATGTGCAGGTGATTATGTCAATGATGACCTGTCACGAACGCGAGTAGTGGTGGCTGGTGATAACGATACGCCAGCGTGTCTCACTGCGGCGTTGGTTGATACGGATTTATTGGTGCATGAAGCAACATATACGCATGAGGTGTTGACTAAAATTCAAGGCAAAAATCCAGAGTTTGATCCAATGCATAGTAGTGCGCAATCGGTGGCGGGTTTTGTAGAAAAAAGTGGCGTAAATAATCTAATTTTGACTCACTTCAGCGCTCGTTATCAAAGCTTTGATAATCCTAATAGCAAGACACCAAATATGGCATACATTCGCTTGGATGCTGAGAGCGTTTACAAAGGTAATCTATGGTTAGCCGCAGATTTTGACCAATATATAGTCAATGGTGCAGCTGAATTGGTAGATAAACCTGATAATAACCACGTGCAGTATCTAGGCTCTGCACGCGGTCGTTAAGCACTGAGTGTCATCATAAAAATAACTTTTAATGAAGCTTACGATGGACTGTCTTCAGCTGCTAATCGTGTCTGTCCTATCCAGTAGCGGCTAAACTGATAAGCCACTCGTCCTGAACGTCCACCGCGCTCTGATGCCCAACGTAGCGCTGCTGCTCTGACGTTATCAGGTAGCGTCTTATTATTTTCTTTATTATTACTTTCTTTAACGTCATTTGCATTATCTAGATGGCGGTTTGGCGAAAGTGATAAATAATGGCGCACGATGTGTAAATAGGTATTTTGATCCATTGGATGAAAGGACAACCAAAGCCCAAAGCGATCAGACAGCGATACCGTCTCATCAATGGTTTCATAAGGATTAACCTCATCGGTTTGACCATTATAAATATTGACATTGTCTTTCATTAGCTGGGGCAATAGATGACGGCGATTACTGGTCGCATAAACCAATAACTTGTCTTGCTCCGAATCTAGCGAGCCGTCCAATACGCTTTTCAATGTCCGATAACTTTCATCTTGACCGTTAAACGCCAAGTCATCACAGTACACCACATAGTGACAACCACACTTGGTCGGCAGTGCATTAATGGCGGCGCGTATCTTATCAAGCACGCGCAGGTCATCACGGGCAATTTCAATAATGCGCAGTCCCTCACTATGATAGGCTTGTAGCAATGCCCGAATCAGCGATGATTTGCCAGCACCACGTGTCCCTGTCATTAAGACATGATTGGCAGGATAGCCCTTTAGAAATTGCCGTGTGTTTTGTACCAGTTTTGCCTTTTGGGTATCGATACCGTGCAAATCATCTAAACTTAAAAATAAGTTCACTGCCAATGGCTCCAAATGTCCATTATGACCACCGACCCAGCGATAGGCGAGCTGTGCAGGGTCAATCTCGATAGTTGGCGTGACTTGCTCTTGTAGATACTGTCCGAGTAAATCCAATAAATGGTCGGGTAGGGCGTAATTCGTAACAGGCTTAGTGGATTGGGGCATAATACTCAGTCGCTCATAAAAATTAAAATGACGTTCGGCATACTAGCTATATAGAGGTATCACTTTACCATGAAAAATAGTGCCAGTAATTCCTCTAATGCAAAAGCGTGTGCAAAACAAGCATTACAAATGCAAGCGCAGCAAATGTTGCCAACATTGACTACGTTATTCTCAAGCTTGAATTATAGCGAGATTTCGCATCAGCGCATCAGCCAGCAAGCTCAGAATAACGAGAATGACTTTCAAGGCTTGACGCGTGCCCAGCATCCACAATTTGGTCGAGTGATGATTAAATGGCAGTTAACGGCTGCTAGCAATCAAAATTTGGCTGGCTTAACCCATGAAATCGGTGTTCTAAAATCTATCAATAATTTATCAGCCAATCAAAATAGATTTCAAGACAGTCTTTTTGCTATTGCTCCGCCAATGCTCGCTTATGAAACTCTAAGGGTACAGGTACTAGATCAGTTTTCGCAGCTGACGATACTCACCATGCCATATTATCCCAGTGGTAGCTTAGCAACTCAGCTTAATGTTCGAAATCATTCGTTATTAAATTCTCAACGAAAGCATCATTTTATGGTGCAATCTGCGCACCTTATCGCCACTCTACATAGCGCTGGCTGGCTACACAATGATATTAAGCCTAGCAATATTTTGCTAGATGATTTTTTGCCAAATCATGTGGATGATAGCTGTATCAAGGCTGATTTATTGTTAACCGATTTTGCCTTAGCAGAATGTCTTAACGCCCCAATTTTGGCAAGTCCTGCTGGTACACCTGCGTATCTTGCCCCTGAACGCTGGCAGGGACAGAGTGCAACAGTACAAAGTGATATCTATGCGTTCGGTATCATGATGGTTGAAATACTAACAGGCAAGCGACCGTTTCAGATAAGTGCTAACAGTAATGACAAATTAAAAGCATGGGCGATTCAGCATTACCAACAGCCTATTCCAACCTTGCCGTTAAAATATAGTCACTATCAAGGTATCATTAATAAAGCATTGGCAAAGCGGGTGGAGAGAAGGTATCGGAGTATGGAGCAGATACTTTTAGATTTAGAAAATATTGCCAGGTAATGGCTCTACGAAAATAAATCGGAAAATATAAATCCACCACACTCTAAATACAAAAAGAACAGACACAAAAAAACCTGCTAAAAAGCAGGCTTTGATATTTGGTCTAAGATGTACTATCCGAAAATGGTGGGGCTGGAGAGACTCGAATTCACTGCTTACAGCATATTAACTTATTTTTCCCCAAGAGTCTATATAGATCAATGGTTTCAGATTTGATTTACGTAGAATAGGCAGCCCATGGATAGCCCATGATATTGTTCAATATATATATAAATCTTGATATGTAATGTAGGGTTTTAAAGTTTTTAGAATTTTAGGGGTAGTAAGAAAAATATGTAATGTAAGTAAGGTCTTTGATATTAAAGGAAATATCTTGTAATTTTAAGGTAATATCATTGTAATTAAATACCAATAAGAACGTAATATTAATATATTTAATTTCCTAATTAAATCAATTGGTTAGTGTTATTCCGTAAATTAGTTACTAGATAATACCTCTGATAAGTAATCTTAGAGCTATTGAAAATAAAGAGGTTGAGTAGAGTCTATTATGCTATTACATGTTTTACTGGTTTCAGCTGGTGCTATCGTTTGTGAGTAATAATTCACAAAAAACTCTTTATTGGAACTCTTAGATCAATATTCAAAATTAGTTGACTGTTACAATCGTGTAACTTAAACTGGAGCTGATATGAAAAGTTGTTTTTATGAATCTTAGATTAACACATGAAGTGCAATACCAAATGTGAGGTGAAAAAAAGGCCTAGATGCGCTAGCATCAAAGTCTTTATCCACCGACCAAAGTGAGATTGCAACCATGAACTATACGCATCTAAGCCTAGGGGAACGATACCAGATTTATGCCCTTATAGGGGCAGAACATAGTATTAATTTTATAGCGCGGGCGTTAAACAGAAGTCCCAGTACCATATTAAGAGAAATCAGACGCAATAAAAGCCTGCGCGGTTATCGAGTCAATAACGCTCATAAGAAAGCTTGTGCAAGACGATCAAACAATGCGCTCAGCATCATCGCTGACGTATGGGACTGGGTCACAGACAAGCTTAAAGAGAACTGGAGTCCCCAGCAAATAGCAGGTGTTCATGGTGGACTCAGTCATATGAGCATTTATCGCTATATATGGACAAACAAGCGTAAGGGCGGCAGGTTATGGCAGTGTCTCAGACGTAAAGCCAAGCCTTATCGGCAGCGTTTAACTGCTGAGACTCGTGGTCGTATTAATGACAGAGTCTCTATCCATGAGCGCCCCTCCATCGTTGATGCGCGCACGCGGATTGGCGACTGGGAGGCGGATACCATTATCGGTCAGCATCACAAGCAAGCGATTGTAACGCTCGTTGAACGTAAAACAGGGCTACTGAAGATGAAGCGTGTGGGTCATAAAACAGCACAGCAAGTATCAGAGGCAATGATAGGACTCTTAAAGCCAGTGAGGTTGCAGGTTAAGACCATTACCTCTGACAATGGTAAAGAGTTTGCTCAGCATAAAAAGGTGAAACAAAAGCTCTTTAGCTCTTTCTTCTTTGCCGATGCTTATGCGTCATGGCAGCGAGGAACCAACGAGAATACCAATGGCTTGATCAGAGAGTACTTGCCTAAGGGTTGTGACTTTAGACAAGTCTCTGACAATGAGATGCAGAACATTGAGAACAAACTAAATAACAGACCAAGAAAACGCTTAGGGTTTAAAACGCCTATGCAGGCGTTCTATAATATTAATTAGCGTTGCACTTGGTGTGTTAATCTAAGAATTTAAAGGAATGATAAATGAAGATTTTGCCGTTGGTTGTGACTACTATAGCCTTGAGTTTTTGCAGTATTGCTAACGCTGACATGATTGAGTATGAAAATAAATACTCGGATGAGGTTCCATTTATTGACTTAGGTTCCAGCTACGCTAACGTTTTCGATTATGATCAAAAAAAGAAAAAAATTTACAGTGATTCACCTGAGGTCAGAAATAACTCTTGGTACACAAAGCCCCATACTATTGTTAAAAATAAAGGTAAAGTCAAATATGTATTGGCTGATGTTAGAGGTGCAGGCTATAGCTTCAATGAACCTTTTGAAGATCTTGTCCTAGTTAATTGTGATAACCCAAGAAATTCTTATATAGACCGAGGAGACAGAGAACAGGTTTCTTTAAAAGATTCTATGGCCATTGGTCTTGAAGACAATATGGGGCCTTGGAATGAGAAATGGACTGACCATATCCCTAAAGAAGCAGTTAGTAGTCTATTTGCCTATTATTGTAAATAATAATCTAGCTCTATTTTGGGTGTGGATAGTGCGGAAGAGTTGCGTAGCTGTATTAGTGAAAAAATAGCGATTGTACACGTTTAGGCTGATAACCAAAAAGATAAATAATGTAGAATGCTAGCAAGAGTTGAGTTAGGAGAACTTGACTGTAATCAACAGCAGATGAAAAAAGTGTATGCCTTGGTTCTTTGAGAATACAGACGATAAGCTAAGCTATGATGACCACGCATTAGAAAATGAGATAGGTGTTTTAATAGTAGACTATAAAAGCGGCTTAGCCGAACATACAAAATAGAGATAAGTAATTATTTTTTGAAACTTAACATAAAAGCTTTGATTATTTATAATTTACGGAAAGAAGAAGTATAGTTATAAATTAAATGTTATGAATACAGGAGGTTTCAAAATGCTAGCTACAGCATCAGAGGTTTTTGCAGACAGTCTAATAGAAGAATTCGAGTTAAAATACGTTGAAGGACCCTTAAGAAGTATAGAGGACTCAGTATTTAACAGTATAAAATCTTTAACTAACAATAGGATAAAAGCTCAACAGTACTTGGGTGAAAATACTCTCGAATTTAGACAAATAGAAAGTAATATAAAAAGTAGAATAAAACAAGTAATTAAGTCGTCTAGAGAAGACTACATAATAGAGGTACTACAACAATTATTAGAGAATTCGCAGAAGTCATCTGAACATTTCACATTGTCCTTATGGAAAGAGCTTGCAAAGTCTTTGTTTGGTAAAGCTCCATCAGAGCTATCCTTGAAAAGAATGAGTTATAAATATACTAGTAATTCTAATAAGAATAAGCTTCCTAAAGACTGTTTTCCTGAGAAAATCATAGAAGTGTTACTTGATAGCCATCAGATACAAGTCAAAAAAATAAAAATTGATTATACTGACTATGTTGAGAATGCTAATAAGTATGCTAAAGATATGAATTCTATAAAAGCTGAAATAAAGTCTGCAGAAACTATAAAGTCTGAGCAAGCAGCCTATCAGGTTGGTCTAGAAGCATTTCAAAAAGCTTACGAAAAAGAACTTCACGATAAATATTAATATTATAGAACCAACCTCAAGGCTTACAACGTTCTTGGTGTGATGTGTGCTAATGGTTATGGTATGCGTTAAAGCAAGGAAAAGCCTAATAATTGATTAGGGCGTGTCCTCAATTCAAGCGATTGTATCTAAAGGGGTTAAAAGTGGCTAAATTTTGCCAAACATCGTCAAAAAGCTGATTAATACACCAATATTATTTGCGCTATTTTCCTCATTTGACTGCAATTCATCCCATTTTTATAACCATTCTTAAAATGAGGTTACGCCCTAGTCACTCTTGCATTATTTATCAAAATATATTAATAACGAAAGTTAAATGTTTGGTATCTTGCTTGAGAGTGCTTGCGATAATCTACTAATAATATGTTTGGAATCTTCAGGAATAAATTTTCCATAGTGTTTGTGGATCATATTGGTATTAGCATGACCTAACTGATTGGCTAACCATTCCGCAGTAACGACACCAGTAGATAATACTTGACTAGCGTATGTATGCCGACCAGTATTTAGTGGTCTATATTCGACCTTACATCTAGAAAGATGGGTTTTCCAACGTTTTTCAAGCTGAGAGTAAGTGTAGTGGCTAGTCGTATTGGGATTTGGCCATAAAAACGTTAATTCTTCACTCCGGTACGTACAGTTGTCACGGTCTAATACTTTAATTCTGACCATCTTATTTTCTTTTATAATACTTATCTGATCGAGAAGTGCATCAGTCGCGATGGGAAGTAGTTCAATTTGACGTTTGCGTCGGCGATTTTTGGTGACTCTGTAAGCACCTTTGACAAATCCTCTTTTTATATAAGCACATTCTTGCGCTAGATCTAAGTCTTCTATTGCTAATGGCATAAGCTCATGAGTAGATAGTCCTGACCAAATCATTACAGTCCAGAGATTACGTAATGTAGGCTGTGTTTCCATAGCTAAAATAGTAGTAATTTCTTGCTTGGTAAATGGGTTGATGTCATCGCTATCACGTATACCAAGCTTAATATATTGTGTTGGGTCATTAGCATTTTTTTGATCACGCGCCCAATATGTCCAAATAGTCTGAAATAGACCTAAAATATCTTTAATAGTCTTTGGGCTTAGCGACTGCATTAGAGTCTTGTAAACCCAGCGTTCGACATCTTCTGCTTTAATCTTAGCAACTATTTTACGTTCCCAATAAGGTTTGATATGGTTTTCAACTTTACTGACATATGAACTCCACGATGATGGTGCAACTGTGGATTCTGCTGTATCTAACCAAAGTTGAATATAATATTCAAAATATGAACTTTTCTTTTTTTCCGAATCTGGAAATATTTGATCTCGATCAAAAATACCTTTCTTTATTTGTCTATCAATAAGATCAGCTATGCTTTCAGCATATTCAATGTTAGCTGGAGTAGGTGGAGTGCCTTTTAGTGTCTCTCGATCTCTAACACCGTCGATACGCCACCAAATTCTTATACTAGTTTTTAGTTTTTCGATACCTGCTGACATGTTGACTCACTTATTGATGTAGAAAGGAATTAAATTTTTGTTATAAATGAATTTTGTGCATACTAATGTGATGGAATAATTTTCTGATTTTCCTACCTATAGTTTATTAGCACTTATTGATTGACTCGGGTGAGTTCATTGGTAATGGTATTAAAGCCTAGTGATTCGCATGCTTAGTTTGACAGTTGATATGTGGGACGAACCTACAGACCATTGTCTGTTTACTGAGATATAGATGCCGTGTTCTGGGTTGAGGGTTAATTAGAGATTAATTTATTAAACCTCTTACGTAAGTCATTGCTAGCCCTTGTAACGGCATTAGTGGAAGTCAATGAATTGATTCTTTTGCAAGAGGTCTAATAGTTAATCCGTTATCTACTATTTTTCAGAAAATGTAATTCAATATTTTGATGAGTCTTTCTGATTAATTTGTAGGAGCCCTGTCACATTCAGCACGTCTTTCTTTAAGAATATCAAAGTAATGTTCACCATTTTTCCACCATCTATGAATTTCTTTTGGGAAATTAGGTCGACAGTCCATTTCCATGATTGTGATGATATCAGCATATAAACTATGCCCAAGGTTGCGTAAGTCATTCATATTGAAAGGAAAGGCATATCCGTTATAGAGAGATAGTAAGAAGTCACGACATACTCTACTGGCTCCGCAACCATCAAGTGCCATTTTCATTACTGTTTCAAGAGACTCTATAAACTTAGATAGTTTCAGTGCTTCTTCTGCACGTTCTAATTCGATATGTGATTGCATAAATATATTTCCTGTATTGTTTTGGGTTGAGGGTTGAGGGTTGAGGGTTGAGGGTTGAGGGTTGAGGTTAAGTAATAGGTTCAGTTTTGGATTGCTCAAAAACCCAACAGCGTTTGCTTTTGCCTGTTTGTGCTGAGTTTATAACTTTGTTAGCAGCGATAAATTTGAATTGACGCGACTTTTTTAGTGCTTCTTCCATCTCTTTTTGAGGCGGTAAGGTGTAACGATATTCATTAGCTAGTTTATATATATCTACTAAACTTATAGCTAATGAGCTACTATCTTTAGAGTGATTAAGATGCATACGTCGAAAGGTATGATTGTTTTCCGGACTCTCCATAGGCTGAGAGTTCATGCTATATAAAATATCAAAAAACTGAATATTGAGTGCATTTTCAGTATTCAATGTATAATCACGTTCTTTTGCCATTGCAAATATCTCTTTATATACATCGTCTTCAACACTTTTAAGATCAGGAAATAAATGGATTTTAATAGCTTCGAATAGCGCCAATAATTGAGCATGACAATGTGCTACTCGAAACGTCTGAATACCTTCTTTTTTCAACCAGTTCTCTTTTGACATTTTGACATCGAAGAATGTTTCTAGAATTTTACTTTCTAGCTTGAGAATGTCGCTTAAAAAGTGACTAACGTTCTCAGTTTGCATGCTTTCAATACGACGAGCGGCAGCTTCCGATTCGGGTGTTTGGCTTTCTGTGGTCAGATAAAGATGACAAATTCGACTCATGATTGCTTGAGAGCCTACAACGGGCAGATTTTGACTAATGACGATAGTTCCTCGGAAGGGTGGTTCATATACTTCATTACCACCAGTTTTAACTCCTCGCGTACCAATAGTACCTCCGTCATATAAGTTTTTTAGCTCATCCCAATCAAATTGGCTATTACGATTCACTCCTGCGCCATCACGATCTGACTCGATAAATACACTGGGCATATTCGAGGTTTGTGACAGTGATCGTAAGCGTCCAGCTTTAGTTGTTTTATTGGGGTCAATGCCTTCGTAGTTGTCACGACCTATAAGTCGCCAGAAAAAACTAAGCAATGTTGACTTACCTGTACCTGGTTCCCCCACGATTTCCAAAAATGGATAAGACTTTTGATGTTTGCGTATTTGCTGTACAAACAGGCTCCCCATGAACCCTATTAAAGTGATAATACCTTTAGCACCCCAGCCTAGGATGATGTCACTTAACCACTCTATAGACTGCTCTGGACGTTTGTTAATAGTAATAATAGGGCTAGTAGATAATGTCTTTAAGCTTTTATTATTTGGAAGATCGAAGTAATCATCTTCATTCAAATAATATGTTTGCCCATTGCAAATAGCTGTTTTATTGAAAAGATAGGTTTTGTGCTTTTCGCTATAACCAATGAAATCAATAGTCTCTACAGTTTTTATATCAGTTATCATCTGACTTAGAATTGTATCTAGCTGCTTAGAGTTTCCCTGATAGATAACCCCTGGAGCCACTCCTAGTAGCCGTTTTTTGAAATCACTCGCACTAGATAACTGGCCACCTGTGAATGTATTTTTCGACACATTCTGTTTTGTCAAAATCCTAAAGTAATACCAACTCTCATCAGTAATCGTATTCTGCTGGTAATATAATGCTTGAGGTTCACAGTTCATAATTTGATTGACAGTAATACAAGACTGCATCAAGTCATCATGCCAGAGCTGACGTGCTTCCTTTAATTCCTCTTCAGTATCAAATAAGTCTTCAGCTGGTTCACTATCTGCATCCATCTTTTTTGCTTTATCATAGCTTTCGATATCAACTTTTATCCAGTAGGTGTACTGATTAAAAAATATATGGAAGTTAGTATTGCCTTTATAGTTATAAGATAATAAAGCTTTGTCTTTGACTGTATCGGCAATTAATAGTTCACCAAAATATATATATCTTGGTATATCTGACTTAGTAAGCTTTCTATTTTTGTGTAAGTCGTTCCAATCTTTTGATCCGCTTTGCTCACTTGACTGAGCAGCTGTCGCAGTGAAGCCTTGTTGACGAGCAAATGCCACTAATTTATCTGTCTGATCTCTCCCAGCTTTGTCGCTATCTAGCGCAATAATAATTTTGGGATAAGGTTTGCCTAGCTCATCCAGTCTTGCCTTTATTTGCGCCAAAGTTATATTGGGATAATTACCAGCCGTAATATTACTGATAGCATGAATGCCATTTTCAGTCAGAGCCATTGCGTCGAATATACCTTCAGTAATCCAAAGCTCAGTAACATATGACCAAACCCCATTTTTTAGATTTAGTTTAGAAGGTAACCAACCTAAGCCTTGAAATTTAAAACCTCCCTTTACTTTAGCTTTTGCGATTCCTGGCGCAGGTTCTATAAGCCGTTCCCAATAGCCAACAGCTTGACTGTCGCTAGTGACACTGAATCGCACGGTTGGACAAGTGAAGCCTGATTGATAGTCTTTATATACTTCTTGCGAATAACTGCCTTTCCATTTTTCTATATCAAAGCCACGCTCAGACTGTAAATAAGCATCTGCAGTAGCATTTGGATTGATTTCAGTGGGAGGATAGCGTTTTGACCAGTTAGCAAACACATCAGGATATAGTTCTGTTACTAACGCTTTATGGTTGCACTTGTTTTTTCGCCCACATTGTATAGACCAAGGTGCATTAGCATTAGCGAATAATTCGTTTTTATTACATGATGGGCATTTTCCATAGCGTAGATATTGCCCATCCAAGGAAATTTTGAGTGCAAAATCTCGTTTGAGACGAGTTATTAACTCGTCTCGAGTTTGTATGTTCATAGGTTTCATTTGAGTACTCTTCAGCTTCTAGTAGATGAGTATCTATAAGAGTTTTTTAGTATTAATATCGATGAGCTAATAATCAGCTGTGTAATTTTTTTGGTTATTGATTGTGCTATCAAGGTTATCAGTGAGCGCTTGTCGCAATACGTAAGCAATGTATTCCGTTACATACATATTGTGCTGAGCAGCTTTTTGTTCTAAAAGTTTAAGTTCATAAACTGTTGGAGAAACAATAATACTATTTAACATTTCGAGCTCCTTCTTAGGGGGTTATACTACTATTTTTAATATACGATTTAGAACTTGATAGTTCTTGATTACGACCAGTTAAATAGCGACGTATAGCAACGAAGTTCATTGATCTTTGTTGCTCATTAGCTGCGTCTTTTAGCTCTGCGTAGTCTTCATCTAGTAAGCGTATAGATATCGAAACTCGCTTCGATTTTAGTAGTTGTTTATTTAGTGTAGAATTTAATGTAGACATGAATTGTCGCCTTTGCTTTGGTTTAAAGTGTTTTGCTTCGATAATTAGATTCTAATAAGTATTTAAGAGATATGCAAGTGTTTTTATCTACAAACGACAATTATTTATACGTTTAGCAAGTAATTAGTAGTCTAATGACAGCTAATTTTAGTCATTAGACAATTATTTCTAGTCATATGACTTTATTTTTTATATATGATTAATATTGATCTGAGTTGCATTTTTAAATTTTATAGGAGATTTATATGGCTAATGACAGTACCGAATCGATTGGTAAAAGAGTAGAGCTAGAAAAAACACGTTTGGATTTAAAAAACTCAGAGGTTTGCTCAGCGCTAGATATTCATCTGAGCACTTATCGTAACTATGAAACAGGTAAGCGAGATATGCCTATCTCTCTATTAGTTAAGCTATGGGAAATGGGTTTTGATGTAATGTATATATTGACTGGAAATACGTTGCGCGAACTTCAGGCGCAGCAAATAAGCACTGATGCTAGTAGTAATGTTTCATCAGACTTAAACCAGCGCCTAATACCTTCAATTAATAGTGACTCCTCGAACTTCTTATTAGATAAAATGATACATGTTGAAGATGCATTTCAAATTGCGGGGGCCAAAGGTGGAGAGGATTACACGTACAAGGATTTGGTGCAGATAGCTTTGGTGACAGCCGATAAGCCGAATACGATATAGCTTTATAACTCTTTACATGTATTGATTAGCCGTTACTATGTACCAACAACCTCTATTACACTTTTTCGGAACTAAATATGAATAACGTCACACCATCTACTTTGCAACAAATTCTCAATGACTACCGTGAAGTAACCCAAAGCCAAAGAGATTCAGGAACGCTGTTTGAAGATTTGATGATCAAGTATTTTGAGCATGAGCCAAAATTTAAGTCCGAATACGAAACTGTTTTAAGCTATGCCGACTGGGCAGAAAAATATGAGGAGGCGCTAGGCCTACCGAATAAAAAAGATACCGGCATTGACCTTGTCGCCACTACTTATTCAGGAGAGCATCACGCGATCCAGTGTAAAAACTATCTGCCAAGCCACACTATGGCAAAGTCTGATATTGATAGTTTTATGGGTGCCTCTGGTAAAACTTACTTTAGCTATCGCATCATTGTTAGTACGGTGACGAATTGGACAGATAACGCCAATGACATGCTAGAAGAGCAAAACCCACCTATCACCACCATTAACCTATCTGATCTTGAGCAATCGGTTATCGACTGGGATTTGTACTATAAATCTCATGAGGTAAAGGCAGTTGAGAAATATGAGTTAAGACTACACCAACAGCAGTCTCATGATGCCGTTATCAAGGGCTTAGAAAATGCGGATCGCGGTAAGCTCATCTTAGCTTGTGGGACAGGTAAAACTTTCACTTCGTTAAGAATTGCCGAGACTATGGCAGGGAAAGGCAAAAAGGTACTGTTTTTAGTGCCAAGCTTAGCATTACTCAGCCAAACGCTGAATGAATGGACGCAGCAAGCAAAATTACCGCTAAAAAACTTTGCCGTGTGCTCAGATAGTGATATTGGTAAGACCAAAATCAGTGAGGACGACCGTGTGGTCGCCACACGCTCAGAGCTAGACTTCCCATCAACAACTAATGCAAAGAGCTTAGCTAACAGCATTAAAGCCTTGCACGATGATGAGCACATGACGGTAGTGTATAGCACTTATCACTCCATCAACGTGCTATCAGACGCGCAGATGAGCCATAACATCGGTGAGTTTGACCTAATTATCTGTGATGAAGCGCATCGTACCACTGGGGCTACCTTTGCAGACGAAGATGAATCCAACTTTGTTATGGTACATAGCGATGACAATGTCATGGCTAAAAAACGCTTATACATGACCGCCACACCGCGCATCTATAGCGAAGATGCCAAATCTACTGAAGCTGTAGAGCTGTGCTCGATGGACGATGAAGCCTTATTCGGTAAAGAGCTGCATGTCATTAACTTCTCTACTGCTGTCTCATTAGGGCTATTGGTTGATTACAAAGTCATTGTTCTTAGCGTTGAAGAAAGCGTAATCAACCGTAGGCTGCAAACCCTACTTCAAGACGATAATAATCAGCTTAACGTCGATGATGCCGCTAAAATTATCGGCTGCTGGAAAGCACTGTCAAAACAGGGCTTAGAAGGTCATGGCGATCCGATGCAGCGAGCAGTCGCCTTTTGCCAAGTCATCAACACTGACTATAAGGGTAAAAAGCATAAGGTGTCTTCTAAACTCATATCTAGCATGTTTAGTGAGGTTGTAGAAGCCTACCAAACCGCTGAGATTGCCGCTTTATTGGCAGAAGACCCTGATGCTGTCATACCGCCTTCGTTAAGCCTAAGCTGTCAGAGTAAGCACGTTGACGGCAGCATGAATGCTAGTAAGAAACAAGAAAAACTGGACTGGCTCAAACAAGATTTAGAAGATAACACCTGTCATATCCTCTCAAACGTGCGCTGTTTATCTGAAGGCGTTGATGTTCCTGCACTTGATGCGGTGATGTTTATGACACCAAGGCAGTCACAAGTTGATGTGGTGCAGTCAGTAGGTCGTGTGATGCGTAAGGCCCCAGGAAAGACGCAAGGCTACGTTATTCTACCTGTGGTCGTTCCTGCGGGAATGGAGCCTTCTGACGCCCTTAATGATAATCAGGTCTATAAAGTAGTATGGCAAGTGCTCAACGCCTTGCGCTCACACGATGATAGCTTTGATGCCATGATCAATAAGTTAGAGTTCAATGGTCGTGATACCAGTAAGATGGAAGTGATTGCCATTACCGATAAAGTGCAAAAGAAAACGAGTAGTAGTGGCGGTAAAGGAAAGGGTCAAGGCAAAGGGCGTGGTATCGGTGGTAGCGATACAGGTGGCGATGCTTTACCTGAGCAGATGTCAATGGAGTTTGAAGTCGGTGAGATAGAACGTGCCTTATACGCTAAGGTCGTCAAAAAATGTGGCAACCGCCACCATTGGGAAGATTGGGCAAATGATATCTCCAAAATTGCCAACACCCATATTGATCGTATCAGAGCCATTTTAGAAGATGACCAATACGAGAAAGAAATCAAACTGTTCAATAGCTTTGCTAATGAGCTACGTGACGACTTAAACAGCAGTATCAGTGATGAAGAAGTGATTGAAATGCTAGCCCAGCACTTGATCACTAAGCCTGTATTTGATGCTTTGTTTGAAGAATATGAATTTGCTAAGAAAAACCCGATATCGGTTGCTATGCAAGAGCTGCTTGATGTTATGCAAGCGCATAACATTGATAAAGAGGCCAAAACACTAGAATCCTTCTATGAGTCGGTCAAAATGCGAGCCAGTGGCATTCACAGTGCTGAGGGTAAACAGCGCATCATTCTTGAGCTATATGATAAGTTCTTCAAAAACGCTTTTCCTAAGATTACTGAACGCTTAGGTATCGTCTATACCCCTACCGAGGTAGTGGATTTTATCATTCACAGTATCGAAAACGTCCTAAACGATGAGTTTGGTTCAAGTCTTGCTGATGAAAATGTCCATATTATTGACCCATTCACGGGTACAGGTACTTTTGTCACTCGTCTCTTGCAAAGTAGCATCATTCCTAATGACAAATTGGCTCATAAGTATAAGCATGAAATCCATGCCAATGAGATCGTGCTATTGGCATACTACATTGCCTGTATCAATATTGAGACCGTCTATCACTCAGTTATGCTAGGTGACACTACAGACAATTCTAAGAGTAATGAGATAGGTTATGAACCATTTGAAGGTATTTGTCTAACTGATACTTTTGAGATGTACGAGAAAGAGGACTTAGTCAGCGAGCTACTAGAGGACAATAGTGAACGTCGTAAGCGTCAAAAGGCGTTAGATATTCGGGTAATTATGGGTAATCCTCCTTATTCGGCAGGTCAAGCTAGTGCTAATGATAACAATGCGAACGTAGCTTATAAAAACTTAGATAATAAAATTTCAGAAACTTATGCTGCTTTTAGTAATGCTACCCTTCAGAGAAATCTATACGACAGCTATATTAGAGCCATTCGTTGGGCATCTGATCGGATTGGAAATAAAGGAGTCGTTGGCTTTGTTACTAATGCTAGTTTTGTAGACGGCAACTCTATGGATGGCTTACGTCACTGCTTAGCACATGAGTTTAGCAATCTCTACATCTTTCACTTGCGAGGCAATGCGCGCACTAGTGGTGAAAAACGTCGTAAAGAAAAAGATAATGTTTTTGGACAAGGTACAAGAACTCCTATAGCAATCTCTATTTTAGTAAAAAATCCTGAATCTGAACACGTAGGCCAGATAAAGATACATGATATTGGTGATTACCATACTCGTGAGCAAAAGCTAGAAATTATTACTAAATATAAAGACTTAAGTGGTATTACTGCTGTAAATGGTTGGCAGGATATTTTCCCTAACGAATTTAATGATTGGGTCAACCAACGCGACCCTAATTTCGATAATTATATGGTTCTGGGAGATAAAAAGGATAAAAATGCCACAACTATATTTGATAATTATTCAGCTGGTGTCGTTACTAGTCGTGATATGTGGTTATATAATTTCAGTAAGAAAGCTTTGGTTAAATCAGTAAAAACCACAATCCAAACCTATAGTTATTCATTAGTAAATGATGTTGAAGTATTAGATGAAAAAAGAATCAGTTGGTCACGAGGCTTAAGAAATCTTCTTAACTCAAAAAAACCAATAGTTCTAAACTCTAATCTTGTTATACATGCTTCATACAGACCTTTTACTAAAACAAATATTTATTTTGATCGACCGTTAATTGAAATGATGTTACAGGTACCAAAAATATTTCCAAGCAATAAAATACCTAACTTAGCTTTCAGTATTACAGGACGAGGAGCTAATAAAGGTTTCTCCACTTTAATGACTAACGAAGTTCCAGACTTTGAATTTATTTCAAAAGGTCAATGCTTTCCTCTGTATTTGTATGAGAAAATCGAAGAAGATGAAACATCTAGAGGAGAAAGCTTTGATTTATTAACAGACTCTAATCAAGAATTTGTCAATAATGAATATATAGTCACTGATACAAATGGCGTTCCGATATATCGTCGCAAGGATGCCATTACTGACGAAGGTCTAGCCCATTTTGTTGACTATTATCTTGACCAAATGAGTTCAGACGATAGCATCGGTAAAGAAGACTTGTTCTACTATATTTACGGATTACTTCATAGCGAGGATTATCGTGAGCGATATGCGGAGAACTTAACTAAGCAACTTCCTAACATACCAAGAGTTAAGGCGTATAAAGATTTTTCTGCATTTAGCCAAGCTGGTCGCGAATTAGCAGATATGCATATTAACTACGAAAACGTAGATATGTACCAAGGCGTGAAAATTGTCTCTAAGCCTATTAATCTAAAGCTTGCAGACGGTCAGAATTGGGCAAAATCTAATATAGAAGATGCTAAGTTTTACGTTACTAAAATGAAGCGTCCAAAGCGCAAAAATGATGAAACAGGTAAGAATGAAGACGATCCTACTAAAATCATTTATAACAACCACATAACCATAGAACATATACCTGAAGAAGCCTACGACTACGTGGTAAATGGCAAACCTGCTATTGATTGGATTATGGAGCGCCAGTCTGTGAAAACGGATAAGAAGTCTGAGATTACTAACGATGCGAATGATTGGGCTATTGAAACGATGGGTAACGCTCGTTATCCGTTAGAGCTGTTGTTGCGTGTGATTAACGTCAGCTTAAAGACTCAGAAGATAGTGAATGGCTTGCCTGAATTGATGCTGGAATAAATGTATATTTTACAAATTTAAGAAACAATACAAAAGATAGGGTAAATCAGATATGGATATTGAGCTTTTTACAAAAGAGCGCATCAAATTTACTAAATATTTTTATGAGAATGGATGTATTCCGTTTCAAGAAACTATAGATTTGATTGAAAGAGAACAACATCCTTATGTGCCTGTCTATGATGAGTCAGGTGAGCCTCAGTTTATGAGCGAGTGGCTACAAGCACGAGATGGTATAGAGTCTATTGGTCTAGCTTCATTGTCGATGTTTTCATCGTCATTACAGATATATATGAATGCATGGTTGGATCGCTTTAACGTACCGAAATCTAAACGCAAGGGTAAAAAGGGGTGGTTTGATGCTATGAAAAAAGCGATGCGAAACCGTGGAGTGGAATTTACTACTTGTAAGTTAGACCTAGATATTTTGGAGCAGCTAGTTTTAGCAAGAAATAGGGTTCAGCATGCCGATAATATAACTAGCAACACTGTTACTCATCTACCCAAAGAGCTCGCTAGATTTCCTTCACCTACGTTTGTAGAGCCTAGTTATTCAAGCTCATCAAATACATGGTTTAGCTACCCTCGTGTTTATATAGATCAACCTAAAGTTGATGAAACTGCTTCGCTGATAGAAAGTTTTTGTGAATGGCTAGAAACTGAGTTTGTCCGTTTAGAACAAGACAGAGTGAGGAAAAAGCAAAAAGTATAAGTATCATATATTATTAACAGTATGAATATATAGGATATCAAAATGGGACAGGCAAAAAAAAGAGGCACTAAAGAGCAGCGTATAGCTGAAGCTAGAGAGAAGCAGATGGAATCACTTGATATCAGTCAGAAGCCGATGGAGGAGATTTATCAAGAATTTGATTTACCTGAAGATAGTGATTTTTTAGGCTACGTTATCAATATCGTAAAGTCAGATGAATACTTAGCTAGTTTTAGTGATTCAATCGATGAAAGACGAGTTAGCTACGCAAAATTTCCTGAGTTAGGGTTACGTTTTGAGGATTTCCACGAAGCTCTAGACGTAGGTAAAAAAGTAGCAGAGAAGTACGAAACTGATATATGTCTTTTATTTGAGACTGCTGAGCAGTATAGAGTTATACCTACATTCACGATAAATCTAGCTGACTTTAGCCAGTAAGCTATATAGTAAATCAGTATAAAGGCAATTTCTAAGCTCATCGCAAGATGGGCTTTTTTGTTGTCAAAAACATTTGATCTAATTGCACTTTGCTGTCCATGTCACTCTTATGATTTAAGGGAAAATAGAAGACTAGATAACATCCCAACATATAAAAAACAAACAAGCCTTGGCATCCTATTTGCTAAATTCAAAAATTTTACAAAAAAAATACAAAGAATTATTGATTCGATATATCTTCAAAACCTTTACGGGCATTAGAGCTGCTAGTAGCAAAATTTATTAAGCTATAAATACCTATAATAAGGCGATTTTTATCCGCTATCTATTGATATTAGTGCGATGTAGGCTGTTCCTACTAGTAAATATTTACAGTATAGCCAGCATATTCAGTACCCACAAAATCGCCCTATCGGTCAATTTTATGAGTACTGATGCAGGTAAGGGGAAACCCCTTAACCCCAAAAACTAAAAAGGTCTACGACATGAGCGACATTAATCCATACTTCTCAACATTAGAATTTCAAGAAGGTCTATTTCAGCTTAACTTCAATGCGGATGCTGATACCGATATAGAGCTATTGGTAACTGCGGAGGGTTGGAGCTTTATTCTCATGAAAACAAACAATATTTGTAGTGCTGATATCGAGACACATGATAATAAAATAGTCGTTAGTTTTGTTGACTTAGAAACTAAAGGACCTCCAGTCCCTAGGGTAAACAACCCTTATAGCGTTACCGTATCTGTTGACCAAACTAACCTCATCCCGCACTTTGATTTAGAGCGTAATGCTATTGTTATTAATACTGACGATATAGCAAGCCGAACTCACACACTCAAAGTCTACACAGAAGATAGCATAGAGCCAGTAGCTGAATTTAAGAATGTCAGAGCTTTTCGTAATGATAAACGAATAGTTAAAAATCACGTAGATAGATATATACGTTACAGCTAAGAGGTAGCAGCATGTCAGTACGTAGTAAGTTCTTAAAGCTAAGAGTTACTGATGAGGAGCGAGCACAAATTAAGCAAAAGGCAGGCGGCATATCAACGTCTGCCTTTTTGCGTCAACTTGCATTATCTCAACCGATACCACAACCATCACCCAAAGCAAAAGTAGTCATCCACTCAGCCGATCCCGAACTTGTCCGAGCTGTGGCATGGATTGGCAACAATATAAATCAGATTGCTAAGCACTTGAATAGTGGCAATGCCACAGATAATAGTATTTTGCTAAAGCTGATTGAGATACAGGCGGTACTTGATGACGAGCTAAAGCGAGTAATGACCGATGATCGTTAAGATGTTCAAACATGGCACAGGTAGTGCAAGCGGAGTTTTTAACTATCTGTTAGGTAAAGATAACAACCGCGAAGATGCCGAGCTACTGCGTGGTGACGTTGATACGCAAAAGCTGCTCATTGATAGTCTGTCATTTAAACAAAAATATACCAGCGGTTGCCTATCGTTTGAAGAAGCGCCCGATCAAATTAGTGAGCGGCAAAAAGCCGACCTTATGGATGGTTTCGAGAAAACGATTACCGCAGGGCTTGACGATAGAATCTCTATGACTTGGATAGAACACAGAGACAAAGGGCGCTTAGAGCTAAATTTTGTTATTGCTAATATTGATCTGAAGCATGGGCGACTATTTCAGCCCTATGTCCACAGCCAAGACCTTAAACGAGTCAACGCATGGAAAGATATACAGAATATTGAACAAGGCTTTACTGACCCTAACGACCCCAAAAAAAAGCGAATATTAGGTCAACGCGATAACCTACCGCGTGACATTAAAGAAGTGCGCGAACTTATCAATAAGTCATTAAAAGAGATGGTAGCTGACGGCTTGATAACTAATCGTGATGATGTTGCCAAAGCATTAAAAGATAATGATTTTAAAATAACCAGACAGACCAACAAGTCTATATCTATTGAAAACCCCGACCCTGATGCAACCCGACCCATAAGACTTACAGGCGTATTATATGAGCGAGCTTTTAAATTTAGTGCAGAAATTCGAAACGAAGTCATCAGCGCAAGCGAAGATTATCGAGGATCAGATCGAGAAAGACTTAGCACAGCTAAACAAGTCTATGAGCGAGAAATTAGCAGAAAACAAGATTATCATCGACAACGCCACCACAAGCCTAAGCAAAAGCACGAAGTTGATATACGATTACGAGACACGATGCAAAGACTTGATAGACGACTCACTTTTGAAGCTCCAAACCCATACGAACGAAAGCTTACAACAGCACAAGCTACAGATGAGTCAGATCATGAGCGATCATTTAGAGAGTATGAATACAATCGTGACCGACAAGCAAACACGCTTCATAAAATTGATGACTACAAAGCTATGGGTAGTCGTATTATTGAGCCTGTTACTAATGGCACTTGGCTTCGTGAACGGTTTAATGTGGGGATAATGGCAGATGCAAAAACAGTTACTAGATCAGATGCAGGAAGCACTACAAGCGAACTTAGACACGATAGCGCGTCAGTCACAAATGCTGGACGACAAAGACAAACTGATAGCCGAGTTAAGCAGCTCATTGAAGCCATCAGTGACGCAACAATCCGAGTTACTGCCGAACCACTTGCAGAAGCTAAAAGAGTTATTGATAACGCACTCAGAGAGTTACAGTGCAGCGATAGTCAAGCTCGACACAGCTACAGTACTACAGCAGCGCATGACAGAGATAGAGAAGCTTTTGAAGTCATTGGCTCAGCAACTAAGAGAGTTGAATCTATAGCGAGCAGTAAGCAGGATTTAATTCAAGAAGCTATCGAGAAGTACAAAGATGTTAAGAATTATCAGCCCATCTTATCCCGTAGTGATTGGGGAGAACCTAACTTGTCTGCTCCTACTGCTACGCTTAACCCTGAACCTGATCCACGCGATAATTATGATGCGCGACAGCTCGATATTATAAATAGTATAAGGAGCAGCGACAGTCTAAAGTTATCTGATAACAAGCACATAGTAGCCATGCTTGTTGACCCCGAAGCAGACCATGCAGAGCATAGTGCTGAAAATGAAATAACTAAGCATGAGACAGTCATTGAATCTCATGACATACCAACACTCGAGCCCACGCTACCAACCCCTGCGCCTTATCAAAGACCGCGCCTATAATGAAACAAAAATTCATTTCACCTAACTATTGTATTATGTATTGTAATACAAAATACAATATAATATAAAAAGGAAGTTATTATGGCCCTTACAACAGAAGGCATCCACGCAGCAGCCGACAAGTTACAGGCTAATGGCACCACACCAACGCAAACAAAAGTACGTGAAGCGCTTGGTGGTGGCTCATTTTCAACTATTGGAGAAGCACTAAAGACATGGAAGCAAGAGTAGCAAGAGAATGAGCAACTTAAACGAACCGAGATGCCTGATAACCTACGTGATGAGGGAGTTGTATTCATAGCTAAGCTTTGGCAAGAAGCGAATCAGATCGCTAATGCTAATCTAAGCACTGAACGTGAGGCCCTTACTATTGCTCAGACTGAGATACAAATAGAGATTAATAATGTCAACGAAGCAATAGTAGCACTCGAAGCCGAGCAGCTAGAAACGCTCAATCTACTAAAGCTCAGTAAGAATAAAGAGCAAATAGCAATTAGTGAAACTGCTGCATCTGCTATTAAGATCACTTCTCTTAATACCTTTATTACAGACCTGACCCATAAGCTAGATATTGAGAAAGAGCGTACAGCTACAGCCAAAGCTTTATCAACAGACGCTAATAACAAGCTTGATACTATACATTCAGAGCTTGACACCATTAGTAATAGTCTTATCCAATCGCGTGAGACTATCGCTACATACAAGGCAAATAACCAAGCTCAATCAAACGATATAGAGCGCTTACAAGTTGATGCTGTTAAACATAAGCAGACACATGATGTGACACTCTCGCAGCTAACAAAACGCACCTTAGAGCGTGACGATTTAACTAAGCAGTTAGCATCAGTAAGCGGTAAACTTGAAGCTGTAGCAGAACAGAGCAAGCAGCTTGTAGCAGAGCGAGATAGCTCTGTCGGTGATAACAAAATATTAGCAGCAACTAACACCAAGCTTGAAGCTATTAACGAGCGTTTAGTTTTGGATATAGAAAAGCTTGAAAATGAGATAGATAGCTTACGTGCAGAGCGTGATAGCGTTGTCACTGATAATGAAGCTTTGCTTAATGAGATTAGTAAGCTTACAGATACTAGTAAATAATTTAGAAGCTACTTTTAGCCCACGGAAGAATCTGGGCCAAGCCTATCTAGAACCCTCTAAACACATGTAATTAAAGCCTTCTATAGAAATGGAATAGATTCTACTATCCCATAGATAAGCCCACGATGAGTTTCACTATCAAATTTCAGACATAAAAAAACCTGCTTAAGGGCAGGTTCTATATAGGTTTGAGACAATCTAATCACTATCGAAAAATGGTGGGGCTGGAGAGACTCGAACTCTCACACCTTGCGGCGCCAGAACCTAAATCTGGTGCGTCTACCAATTCCGCCACAGCCCCATTTTCCGTTACTCTATCATTATTAGCGTTTAAACTCAAACACAGTATAGACAGTTAACTGATTCGGTAGTGCGTCTCAGTGGTTGGCTATTATATAGAGTTTGAAACGTTTGGCAACCCCTATTTGCAATTATTTTTAAATATTTATCATTTATTTTCACTTATTTTTATAAGTTATTGATATTAATGGTATTAATATTTATAAATTTGCGCCTTTAATGACGATTATTTTGCCCTTCTGCTGAAGAAATATCTAATTGCTGTAATTTACGTGTCAGGGTATTGCGCCCCCAACCGAGTAAATTAGCAGCAGCGATCTTTTTGCCACCACTATGGTTGAGCGCCGCCGTCAATAAAACACGTTCAAACTCAGGGGTTGCCGCCTGCAAGATATCGGTTTCTCCTGTTTGTAGCGATTGCTCAGCCCAAGCAGCCAATGCTTGTTGCCAACTTGAACTGTGGGAATGAGGGCGTATTTGCTCATTGTGAGTCATAGCTTGTGAAGGCTGACTTTGCTCTTGATATTCTTCTAAATCAGACGAGATATTTTCAAGTAGCTCTGGTGGCAAATCATCCACCATCACGGTGTCGCCTGTGGCCATCACGGTCAACCAAAGGCAGACGTTCTCAAGTTGGCGGACATTGCCGCGCCATTCAAAAGCCTGCATGATATGTAGTGCTGTCGGATGTAACTGTTTCTCTGCACTGTTCATCTGTTCAGCAGCGCGCTGCATAAAATAATTGGCTAATGCTGGAATGTCTTCAGGTCGTGTCCGTAATGGTGGCAGGGGCAAGCGAATAACGTTAAGGCGATAAAACAGATCTTCACGGAATTTGCCTTGTTTGACGAGTTCTTCTAAGTTTTGATGAGTAGCGGCAATGATGCGTACATTCACTTTGACCGGCTGCTGTCCACCGACGCGAAAAAACTCACCATTGGCCAGTACTCGTAGCAGCCGAGTTTGGGTACTATAAGGCATATCGCCAATTTCATCTAGAAATAATGTTCCACCATCCGCTTGCTCAAAACGCCCTTGTCGCGTCGTCGTCGCACCAGTAAACGCCCCTTTTTCGTGACCGAATAATTCAGATTCAATCAAATCATGTGGTATGGCAGCCATGTTGAGGGCAATAAAAGGCTGCTGGTGACGCGGTGAATGCTGGTGCAACGCACTGGCGACCAACTCTTTACCCGTGCCTGATTCACCAGTAATTAAGACGGTAATAGGCGAGTGCGCTAAGCGCCCAATGGCACGAAACACCGTCTGCATCGCTTGAGATTGTCCAATGATGCCACTTGGATTGTCATTAGCGCTGATGGCAGGTTTAACTTTGATTTTAGGGCTGGATGTTTTATTGGTTTTGCTGACCAGAGTAGCCTTGCTAGCAAGCTTGGGTCTGGTATTGGTATTGGGTTGTACCTGCATATTGGGTAAAGTATCTGATAGATTTTTGGTAATTGTCTTCGGAGCAGATTCAGCTGTAGAGTTTGCTGCCGCCGCTGCCAGCATATTGGGCTGATAATTAATGGCTTTATAAATCGTGACGACTGCATCATCTAAGTCAAAAGGTTTTGGCAGATATTCAAAAGCACCTGTTTGATAGCTATTAATAGCAGAGGTGAGGTCAGAATGCGCCGTCATAATGACAATAGGCAGCTTAGGGAAATGCTCATGTACCCAATCACTAAAAGACAAACCATCCATCATGGGCATACGAATATCGGTCAATATCACGTCAGGCAACTGAGCAACTGATTCCTGCTGTTGCAAAATATCGTTGAGGCGTGTCCACGCCGCTTGCGCTTGGGTAAAGCTGATAACCGTCAATCCTGCGTCTTCAAAAGTATCTGCCAACACCAAACGCAGGGCTGCATCGTCATCGATGAGCCATAACGTTGCAGGGTTAGTATTAGGTGCATTATTGACCGTTACTTTTGTAGCTTGGTTATCAGGTTCTCGTTTATCAGACTCTCGGTTACTAGACTCTTGATTGTCTGATGTTTGGGCAGAGCCTTGATTGTCGCTGTTAGATGTGGCGTGGTCATTATATGCAGTCATTTATCAGGCCTAATAAGCAAGTGATTCAGGGTGATTGTTTCATAAGTTAGGTCATGGTTTCTAAGCCTTGGGTGCTGGCTGTTTTAAGCATGGTGCGCTGGCTGATTGAAAGGCAAGTACAGCGTAAAACTGGTGTGTTGATGGTTATGATTGTTTTTGACACTGTCGTGAAGGTTTTTTGATTGTTGGGAGCTCACGTCAATCATACCATGGTGATGACTGATGATATCTTGCACGATAGACAATCCTAGCCCGGTCCCTGCGGCACGGCTGGTCACCATTGGGAAAAATATCTGTCCGATCAATGCCGGATCAATGCCTGAACCGTTATCGGCAATATTGATTTGTAGCACTTGCTTGTGCTGTTGCCCAGCAATGGTATGTTGAAAGGCAATGCGAGTTTGAATGTGTAGCGTTGGCTTATAACTGGTGCTGTCGTGATTGCTCATTTGTGAAGTGACAGGTTGTCGCAGCTTAGGCTCGGACAACTCTCTTTGCTGCAGCGTTTGCTCAAACTCAGTCATCGATTCACAGGCATTATTAATCAAATTTAAAAACACCTGTATTAGCTGATCTTTATCAGCGCATAACTCAGGCAATGACAAATCATAATCGCGCTGTAGCGTCACTTGCGGATATTGATTGACGACCAAAGATAAAACATGCTCCAGTGGCTCATGGATATTTAGCGTTTGCCAATTTGGTAATTGATTGGAGCCAAGGAATTTCCCAATAAGATGGGTTAGACGATCCGTCTCTGAGATGATGATATCAGTATAATTACGCAGTTTTTCAGCCGTTTTTTGCAGATGGCTATTCGGGTTTACCATAGGGTTTGTGCCAAGAATAGCAGGAGGAGCACTGTTAATAGGCGAGGCGTCACTGAATTTGATGAATTGCCGCTGTAATAATTGCGCCGCCCCGCGAATACCGGCAAGCGGATTTTTGATTTCATGAGCGACCGAGCGCAGCATATGACGGGCAACATTATATTGTTGCTGCTGGCGTTGTTCCTCTGATATGCGACTTTGGCGATCCTTGCCCCACATCTCAATAATAAAATAAGGTTGCTGCTCATAAATGACAGGGGTCACGCTATAATCAACTGAGAATGATAAATTACCATTTAGCGGTGTGCTGATAAGGTGATCATGATCGATAAAGGGTTGTTGATACTGCTTTGCTTGCTGAAATCGTTCTTTTAAAGAGCAAGTTTGTTCATGAGTATCTTCACCACTACTTTTATCGACAGCTACATGGTTATCACTGTCATGATTACTATCGGCTGATTTCAATGCTTTGGATGTTTCGGATGCAAGCAGGGTCAATATAGACTGACCCAGTAAGCGTCCACTACTAATAGCAAGTAGTTGTTCGGCTTGGGCATTTAGCCAAGTGATCGATAAGTCATCATTGATCCATAAAATAGCGGTGAACAAATGCTGTGACATAAATGCTAAGTCAGGTGTCGGTTTTACGGTTGTCAAATGGGTTGTCATGGCTATTGCCTAGAATAAAAGAAGACGCGATATAATATTTAACCATAAATCAACACTATAGAGCGGCAAAACTGGCGATTTTTGCAAAAAAAACGTACAATGCGCACAGCCAATTTATCTCTAGCAAGGTCAGCCATGCCCAACACTTCTACCGAGTCGGTTAATACGACTGTTACTACCTCACCGTCAACTTCTACGCCAACAGATTCTATGTTAAAAGACACTGCCACCGTTTTTAATCCTGCCAAACCAAATATAGCACAAGACAATCAGGCAGATGTCAGTCAAGCAAACACTAACCAACCTTACCATCATAAAGCCAATCACAATCAAAACCGTAGCATTGAGCAAAGCAGCGATGTGACTTCAGGTGCTTTATCGACTGAAAATGCGCCAGTGAACGCAGCGCCAAAGATTGGGTTTGTGTCACTAGGTTGCCCAAAAGCCTTGGTTGATAGTGAGCGCATTATCACTGAGCTTAGCCGTGATGGTTATCAAGTGGCGAGTGATTACGAAGGCGCTGATTTAGTGGTGGTCAATACCTGCGGCTTTATCGAGTCAGCAGTACAAGAGTCGCTAGATGCCATCGGCGAAGCGATTAGCAAAAACGGTAAAGTAATCGTTACTGGTTGCTTGGGTAAAGAGGCGGACAAAATCCGTGAAATGCACCCAGCCGTGCTAGCTGTAACTGGCGCTCATGCTTATGATGAAGTCATTAGAGCCGTTTCGCTGCATGTGCCCAAGCCTGACCGCAGTCAGGACGCTAGTTATGATCCAAAGATAGATTTGATTAATGAAGCGGGTATCAAATTGACGCCAAGCCATTATGCTTATCTAAAAATATCGGAAGGCTGTAACCATCGTTGTACTTTCTGCATCATTCCAAGCTTACGTGGAGACTTGGTTTCACGTCCGATTGACAGTGTGATGAATGAAGCGTTGGCGCTGAAAAATGCTGGTGTGAAAGAATTGCTTATTATTTCGCAAGATACCTCTGCTTATGGACTGGATTTGAAATATAAGACCAGTTTTTGGAATGGCATGCCGCTGAAGTCGAAGTTTTATGACTTGTGCCAAGCCTTAAATGACTTAGGCATTTGGGTGCGCTTGCATTATGTCTATCCGTATCCGCATGTCGATAAAGTGGTTGAGCTAATGGGCGAGAAAAAGCTACTGCCTTATCTCGATATTCCGTTCCAACATGCTAGCCATCGCATCCTAAAAGCGATGAAACGCCCAGCGCATAGCGAAAACACCTTGGCGCGTATCCATGCATGGCGTGAGATTTGCCCTGATATCGTCATTCGCTCAACCTTCGTTGTGGGCTTCCCTGGCGAGACAGAAGAAGATTTCCAATGCTTGCTTGATTGGTTAGTAGAAGCTCGCCTTGATCGTGTTGGCGCGTTTACCTATTCAGAAGTCGAAGGCGCAGTGGCTAATGACCTGCCAAATCATGTGCCTGAAGACGTCAAGCAAGAACGCTATGAGCGTTTGATGACGCTGCAACAAGATATCTCAGCGCAAAAGCTACAAGAGAAAGTCGGTAAAACCTTGATGGTATTGGTCGACGAAATTGATAGTGAAGAGGGCATTGCGATTTGCCGTAGCTATGCCGATGCACCAGAGATTGACGGTCATGTCTACGTTGATGAGATTACCGCTCAAGTTAAGGTCGGACAATTCCTAACGGTTACGATTGACGACGCTAGCGAGTATGATTTGTTTGCCAGTTACAAAGGCTAAGCAGTCACTGTAGCTGATTAGTCACTACAATATAAGAGTGAAAATTGCCCAATCGCGGGCAGTTTTTGCTACAATTAGCGCAATTTAGCCTTTTTACACGTTTGTCATCAGTTGCGGTGCTTCCTATATAGTACCTCGGTGATGACACTTCGAGTAAATTCGAAGGCAAACTCTATTTGTGTTTTACCGCTCATTTTAATTATAATTTAATGCTAACAAGGTGACCTCATGTCTGACAAAAACCCGCGTTACTCTCGTATCTTGCTGAAACTCTCTGGTGAAGCCTTAGCTGGTGGCAAAGAGATGGGAATTGATAGCGAAGTGCTCGATAAGATGAGCTTGTCTATCGCCCATTTGCGTGGTCTTGGTGTTCAAGTCGGTATTGTGGTCGGCGGCGGTAACTTATATCGCGGCGCGCAGTTGCAACAAGAAGGCTTAGTCGGCCGTGTGACTGGTGATCAAATGGGTATGTTAGCAACCGTTATGAATGGTCTGGCGATGCGTGATGCGCTTGAGCGCCGTAATATTAAAACCCGCTTGATGTCAGCCTTGCCAATCGGTGAAGTGACCGAAAGCTATAGCAGCCGTAATGCCATTCGCTATCTCAAAAATGGCGAAGTATGTATCTTTGTTGCTGGTACAGGCAATCCTTTCTTTACCACTGATACCGCTGCTTGCTTACGTGGTATTGAAATTGAAGCTGGCTTAATTCTAAAAGCCACCAAAGTAGATGGCGTTTATGACAAAGACCCAAGCTTACATGACGATGCAGTTAAATATGATGGTTTAACTTTTGATGAAGTATTAGAGCAAAAGCTTGGCGTGATGGATTTAACTGCCATTGCCTTATGCCGTGAGCACAACGTGCCGCTACAAGTGTTTGATATGACCAAGCCTAATGCGTTATTAAACGTCATTATGGGCGAAAATGAAGGCACACGCGTTTATCACTGATTTGCCTGAATACTTTAAACGCTCTGAACGCTCTAAATATTAATACGAGAATACCAGTCATTAAAATTAGATTGGTCGCTAATAACTACCAGTCGCTAATAATTAGTAGTGAACAACCGTATATTTACTAACAAATGAATGATTTATCGATAGCGATAAATAAGGATATCTAATGATCAAAGAGATTAAGCAAGACGGCGAAGCGCGCATGCAAAAAACACTGGAAGCGCTTGAGAGCACTTTTAGCAAAGTCCGTACAGGGCGCGCACATCCAGGTATGTTGTCAGGCGTGATGGTTAGCTATTACGGGTCGCCTACACCTTTGAATCAAGTGGCGAGTGTCAACGTTGAAGACTCACGTACGCTCATGGTTCAGCCGTTTGACCGTACCATGGTACAAGCAATTGACAAGGCCATTCGCGAAGCAGATTTGGGTCTCAACCCAGTGACCGCCGATGTGATTCGTGTGCCAATGCCTGCATTGACAGAAGAGACACGCCGCGACATGCAAAAGCTTGCGCGTGGAGAAGCAGAAAGTAGCCGTGTTTCTATCCGTAATATTCGCCGTGATATGATGAATGACATCAAAGAATTGGCCAAAGAAAAAGAGATCTCAGAAGACGACGAGCGCCGTGCCAGTGATGACATTCAAAAAATCACTGACAAGTATATCGAAACCATCGATAAACGTTTGAGCAAAAAAGAAACTGACTTGATGGACGTATAAAGCACTGGTTTTTCGATCATTTTAGAAAAAATCCGTTATGTCATATCCTTATAATAAGCAGCCAATCTGTCAGTACTATTGGCTGCTTATTATTGTGTAGACGGTACCGATAATAGCGTCAATATTATATCAATCGGATACGGCAATAGGCTTGCTCAGATTTGTAAACTGTATTTTATAAGCGCTATCTTGCAAACTAAATCACGCCCATAGATGGGTTTATGATAAGTTTGTGAATTATGGTTATGACGCTTTCTAATCGTTATCGCAGCCGTTATTATTATTTTACCTCAACAATAAGCACTTTCGCCTATGTCCACTTCAGCCGTTTTGGCTCCTGATCTTCTTCCACGCCATATCGCTATCATCATGGATGGCAATAATCGTTATGGTAAAGCCAATGATTTGGGCAAAGGCCAAGGGCATGTGGCTGGCAAAGATGCACTCGATCCTATCGTCGAGTATTGCGTTAATACGGGTATCAAAGTATTAACGGTATTTGCATTTTCTAGTGAGAATTGGCAACGCCCGCCCAGTGAGGTGGCACTACTCATGCAACTGTTAACCTCAACCATTCATGAGCAAATACCACGCATGAATGAGTATCGTATTCGTCTGCGTTTTATTGGTGACCGCAGTCAGCTGAGTGATGATTTGCAAGCATTAATGGCGGACGCTGAAGCAAAAACAGCAGACTTTGAAGCCATGACTCTAGTCATCGCTATCAGTTATGGTGGGCAATGGGATATTGCCCATGCGGCAAAACAGCTAGCGCAGCAAGTAGAGGCTGGTCAGTTACGTGCTGATGATATTAACAAAGAATTGCTCGGTAACTATGTGCAATTAGCAGATGCACCAGCAGTAGATATGCTGATACGCACAGGCGGTGAATACCGAATTTCTAACTTTTTATTGTGGCAGTCAGCCTATGCCGAGCTATTCTTTACCCAGACATTATGGCCAAATTTTGCAGCCGATGAGCTGGCAGCAATGGTAAAAGAGTTTGCTCAGCGGCAGCGCCGTTTTGGCAAAACCAGTGAGCAGATAGTGATAGAGCAAGCAAGTCGTTAATGGTGTTAAGCATTTGCCTGTTATTTTGTAAAGGAAAAAGCTCTTACAAAGCCGCTATCGTATATGTAGTTAATATTGCTTGTTTGTGAAATAATAAACCGCGTCAATAAGCGTCAACTGCTATTAGTGGGCTATTGTAGATTAGCTGCTATAATGCACGTTTTGACCATGCGTTTTTCATTATTATAAGGCTCAATAAGTATGTGGCAACGAATTAAGACGGCAGTTGTTCTCGTTATTATCGTTGGTATTGCAATGTTTGCGAGCCAAACCCCTATTTTATTTGCACCGCTGTTAGCGATTGGCGTTAGTATCGCCGCTCACGAATGGACTAAGCTGATGCCCAAGTGGCGTCATCCTGCGCTGTTTGTGCTATTGGTTTTGGTGTTGACCCTAGTATCACTCATGTTTAAAGTGACATGGTTATTTTGGTGGGTGGCTTCACTGGCTATATGGCTAATGGCGCTGTCTTGGGTGCGAGTGTTCCCGACTCATACCAATTGGTATGGCAAGAAACTGGCATTGATGGGTGCGGTGATATTGACCGCATCGATTACGGCGATGTTTTATTTATGGCAACTGTCAGCATGGTGGTTACTCTATGTGTTCCTTTTGGTCTGGTGTGCAGATAGTGGCGCTTATTTTGTGGGGCGTAAACTGGGTCGCCGCCAGATGGCACCGAACGTCTCACCCAATAAAAGTATGGAAGGGCTGGCTGGTGGTTTGGTCACTGGTCTGCTCGTGGTTATTGCCATCAGTGTATTTAAGTTACAATTGACGGGTGTGCCGTTAGTTGCATTTGTAGCATTATCAGCCTTGACCATTTTAGCCTCTGTACTTGGCGATTTATTTGAGTCGATGCTTAAGCGCCGCGCTGATGTCAAAGATTCAGGAACGATTTTACCGGGGCATGGCGGCGTGCTTGACCGTATCGACTCACTGCTCTCTGCCACACCGATATTTGCGCTTGGTTTTTGGGCGATACAGCAGTTAGGTTTGATAGTGGTTTAGGACTGAAAAAATAATTCATAGACGATGATACGCCCTAATTATAGTAGTTAAGATGAGTGACTAGTCAATACATTGGATATCGTCCATCTCTTATTTATCAGACGTTTTATCGATTTCTTATTTAATTTTTTACCGTATCATTTACAGGCACCGATGGTTATGACGCAACGCATCGCCGTACTAGGCGCGACAGGTTCGATTGGCGATAGCACGTTAGCAATATTAGCGGCGCAACCACAGCTTTACACGGTCTACGCTCTGTCAGGCTATCACCGTTTAGACAAACTGTTTGCACTTTGCCAGCAGTTTTTGCCAAAGCGCGTTAGCGTACCGACCGCCGCAGTCGATGATTTTTCCCAGCGACTCCGTGCGGCAGGTCTTGACATCGATGTGGTAGGCGGCGAAGCAGGGCTGGTCGATATTGCCACTGATTCGCAGACGGATACCGTTGTCGCTGCGATCGTAGGCGCAGCTGGTCTGCCTTCTACTTTAGCCGCTGCTCGTGCAGGTAAGCGTATTTTACTAGCGAATAAAGAAGCGCTGGTGATGGCAGGGCAAGTGATGATTACTGCCGTCAAAACGCATAACGCTACTTTGCTGCCGCTTGACTCTGAGCACAATGCTATTTTTCAGTGTTTACCACTGGCTATTCAGCAGGACAATACCCAAATTCATCAGCCAAACCACGGCGTGCGTAAGCTATGGTTAACGGCCTCTGGTGGGCCGTTTTTGCAAAAATCGTTTGCGCAGATGCAGCACGCGAACGTCGCTGAAGCGGTCAAACATCCAAATTGGTCAATGGGTCAAAAGATATCCGTCGATTCAGCAACGATGATGAATAAAGGGCTTGAGCTGATTGAAGCTTGTCATTTGTTTGATTTGCCTGAAAATAAGATAAATGTGGTGATTCATCCACAAAGTATCATTCACTCAATGGTAGAATATAGCGATGGTAGCTTTTTGGCGCAGCTCGGCAGTCCCGATATGAAAACGCCCATTGCCCATGCGCTCAGTTACCCTGATCGTATCGATAGTGGCTCGCAGCCGTTAGACTTATTTGCGCTCAGCGGCTTAGAGTTTATTGAGCCTGACTTGCAAAAATTTGCCTGTTTGCGTTTGGCACGCCAAGCCATGCAAGCGGGCACGCAAGCGACGATTGTTTTAAATGCGGCCAACGAAATTGCCGTGGCGGCGTTTTTGGCTGGGAAAATTCGCCTGACTGACATTGCTGATATCAATGAGCAAGCATTAAATGACATACAGCTGCCACCGTTAAACGAAACGGCTGACATAGAAGATATACTCGCAATTGATAAAATAGCGCGTCACCTGACGGACAAACTTGTGGCAAAGTTGATGTAACTGTATCAACAACTGCGTCGTTAAAAAACGATGTCAATAAAAGATGCTAAGAAAGAATGCTGAGAAACCATACTGAGAAAAGATCATGACGTTTTTATTAACGCTCCTTGCGGCAATATTTGTCTTAGGTCCGCTTGTTGCCTTACATGAGTGGGGACACTATATCGTCGCTCGTCTTTGCGGCGTTAAAGTCTTGACCTATTCTATCGGGTTTGGTCCCAAACTCTTTGGCTGGACGAGCAAAAAAAGCGGTATTGATTATCGTATTTCCGCTTTGCCACTTGGTGGTTATGTCAAAATGCTCGATGAGCGCGAAGGTGAGGTAGCAAAAGCTGAGCAACATTTGGCGTTTAATCGTCAGCATCCGCTAAAAAAGATTGCGATTGTTGCCGCTGGTCCTATCATGAACTTTATCATTGCTATTGCGCTGTTTTGGGTGTTGTTTATGACACCATCAGAGCAGTTAGCGACGAAGATTGGGCAGGTATTACCCGAGACGCCTGCTGCTATGGCACAGTTGCCAGTTGGCGACAAAATCGTTGCGATTGATGGGCATGAGGTACAAACGTGGGAAGGCATCAACTATCGGCTTGCTGGACGGATGGGCGAGACAGATAATGTCAGTATTACTCTGCAATCAGAGACACAAGCTGATAATGCAATCAAAACTTATCAAGCGCCCGTAACTCAGTTTATGCAAGGCAGCGCGCAAGGTAAAGATGCGTTGACCAGCTTTGGCATGCTGCCATGGCAACCAGATATTGCACCGATAGTAGGTGATTTGACCCCTGATGGTGCCGCCAGTCGCCAAGGTCTAAAAGTAGGCGATCGTATTATTGCTATCAATGATCAACCAATTAAAGATTGGCTCAGTGCCACTCGTATCATCCGCGACAGTCCTGAAATTTTGCTTAATTTCACAGTATTGCGTGATGGTAAACCCGTACAGCTTCAGATTATGCCGCAAGGCAAAAAAGACAATTTGGGTAACGATTATGGGCAAATTGGTGCTATGGTGGCACAGTCCGAAATTGTTATTCCTGACGCTTACAAGTCCACCGTAGTCTATGGCCCTGGTGAGTCATTGGTGAAATCATTTGAGAAAACTGAACAGCTTGCAGTGATGACCGTCAGCTCAATGGGCAAAATGCTGTCTGGCATGATTGGGTTGGATAACTTATCAGGTCCTATCACGATTGCTAAAGTTGCCAAACAGAGTTTTGATATCAGTTGGCAGATGGTGTTATCGACGGCGGCTTTGATTAGTTTGAGCCTTGCTGTACTCAATCTTTTGCCCATTCCTGTGTTGGATGGCGGTCATATTGTGTATTATCTTATTGAATTGATTCGTGGTAAGCCACTCTCGGAAGGGGTGCAAATGATTGGACTAAATATCGGCTTACTCTTGCTGGCAGGTTTCATGGTGTTAGCAATTGGTAATGATATTAGTCGGCTGTTTTGACCAGCGAATCGCTAATATGATGGATAAGGCACGAGATACTAATGGTTTTACGCCTATTATGGGATGATTATGACCATGATAGGTAGCATGCTTTGTATCATAGCCTCTGTACTAATCGTAATTTTTAGTTTATTTTGTGATGCATTTTATATAAAGTGTTCTGAGTCTGCTGCGTATGCGCTTAAATTTCATGCGAAATGCGCTAGACAATATGGGCTTTTTAACTTAACTTAAGCAAGTTTTTTATTGACGGATAGTGTTTATGCGTACGCCTTTATTTATGAGCGCGGCAGGGTTGCCGTTAGTTGTAGCGATGATGAGTATGCCAGTACAGGCTGCAGAATTTGTAGTCACTGACATCGGTTTCAATGGTTTGCAACGTTTAACCCCCGATAGCCTCTATCCGGTTCTACCTATTTCGGTAGGGGATACGGTAAATGACAGTAGTTTAGCAGCCAGTATTAAGGCGCTTTATGCGACCGAAAATTTTGCTGATATTCAAAGCCGTATCGAAGGTGGACAGCTACGGTTTGATGTCGTTGAGCGCCCCACGATTGCTGAAGTCAATTTTGAGGGCAATAAGCTCATTCCAAAAGAAGGGTTAGAGCAAGGGTTGGACAATGCTGGTCTGTCTGCTGGTAATGTGCTGAAACAAGCCACGCTACAAGGCGTCGCCAATGAGCTACAGCAGCAATATATCAGCCAAGGCTATTACAACAGCAATATCGAGGTTGATCAAACGTTACTTGATGGCAATCGCGTCAAGCTCGACGTGCGTTTTGTCGAAGGCAAACCTGCCAAAGTGGTCGATATTAATATCATTGGCAATAAACACTTTAGTGATGAAGAAATCAAAGACGTTTTTGCGGTAAAAGAGTCTTCGTGGACGCGCCTGTTATCTAAATCTGATCGTTATGCCAAAGAAAAGCTGGCTGCCAGTTTAGAGAATTTAAAAGCGCTTTACCAAAACGATGGTTATGTGCGTTTTGCAGTAGATAATGCGGTGCTCAACATCAGTGAAGATAAGAGCAGCGTGTTTATCGAAGTGAGTCTAAGCGAAGGCGAACAATATCAGTTTGGTGAAGTGAATTTTTTAGGTAAGCCGACTTTTGAGAACAATGAACTAACAGAGTTGGTGACTTTTGCACCCAATGAAAAATACTCGCAAGCCAAGCTCGATGAAACCACCGCGGCACTTAAGAGTCGTTACGGTAATGAAGGCTATTATTTGGCGCAGGTGAGACCAGTACCACGTATCAATGACGAGACCAAAGTAGTGGATATCGATTATTTCATCGACCCTGCACGTCCTATTTACGTTCGTCGTATTAATTTTACTGGTAACATCAAAACTCAAGACGAAGTACTGCGCCGTGAAATGCGTCAATTAGAAGGCGCATTGGCAACTAGTGACAAAATCCAGTTGTCACGGACACGTCTGATGCGTACAGGCTTCTTTAAAGCCGTCAACGTTGATGTGAAACCAGTACCGAACCAACCAGACCAAGTAGACATCAATTATACGGTTGAAGAGCAGCCTTCTGGTAGTTCGACGATTGCCGCGGGTTACTCGCAAAGCGGCGGTGTGACTTTCCAGTTAGATCTAACACAAAACAACTTTATGGGTACAGGTAACCGTGTGAAAGCGGCACTATCACGCTCAGAAACCCGTGATTCTTATAGTTTGGGTTATACCGATCCGTACTTTACCGAAAACGGCGTCTCACAAGGTCTTAGTGCCTATTATCGTGAAACGAAATACGATGATAGAAACGTCAGTAACTATGTCACCGATTCTTATGGTGCTACGCTGAACTACAGTTATCCTGTTGACGAAACCAAACGCGTTAGTGCGGGCTTGAACGTTGATAATACGTCAGTACGTGGTGGTCGCTTCTTGGGTGTATCAAACGTTCAGCAAATTATTGATGATGGCGGTACGTTTGAGAACTTTGTTAATGATGAAAATGAAGCTTCTGGACGCACAGGCTTTAAAAATGATTACAATACTTATAACCTACTGTTTGGCTGGGACTATAGCACCTTAGATCGTCCAGTGTTCCCGACCAAAGGTATGAGCCATACGGTCGATGCCACCATTGGCTTGGGTGATACCAACTATCAAAAACTTGTTTATAGCGGCAACATCTATTATCCCTTCTACAAAGACTGGGTAGCACGCGGTTATACTAAGCTTGGCTATGGTAATGATTTGCCATTTTATGAAAACTTTTATGCTGGGGGCTATGGCTCTGTACGTGGTTATGAAGCCTCAACCCTTGGGCCAAAATCACAAACGTATTATGATGCCATAAATGATGATGTGCGTTACAAAGATGAAGACATCGGTGGTAATGCGCTAGTCAGCTTCGGTAGTGAGCTAATTTTGCCAATGCCGTTTAAGGGCGATTGGGCAGATCAAGTGCGTCCAGTATTGTTTGCTGAAGGCGGTCAAGTATTTGATACGACTGATAAGGAAGATCGTACTTTTATCAATCCTAATGACGGTACTGATACGGGCGTACCACTGTTGACGCAAGACAATAGTATGCGCTTTAGTGCGGGTGCAGGTATAACCTGGTATACACCAATTGGTCCAATTTCATTAAGTTATGCTGTACCTATTGGTGATAAAGAAGGCGATGAAACTGAAAAAGTTCAGTTCCAGATTGGTAATACGTTCTAACGTAGCATGATTGTTTGCGTTCATGTCGTTAACCATAGCAGTTACTTGAATGAACGCAGCATCTGTTAGATATTAGTAGATCGCCAAGGTGATTGTTCAGCTTGGCGATTGTCTTATTCATAATAATATTTATATTAATAGTCACTATGATAACGATTGAGCAACTTATCACTCGGATTGAGCAGCGTCAGCCCATCACCAATAAGGCTGAAATCAGCGCTGAACAGTTACGTCAAAAATTCAGCAGTATTGGTAGTTTGACCACGGCTGGTCATAATCAGTTAAGCTTTTTGGCCGATCCTCATTATATTTCTAGTCTGGCTATTAGCGAGGCAGGGGCTGTATTGGTTACTGCGGAATATCGCGACCAAGTGCCCACCACAGCGATAGCGTTAGTCGTCGCAAGCCCCTACTTAGCTTATGCTGGTGCTAGCCAGTTGTTTGCTCGTGAGTCACTGTCTGGTGGTATTCATCCTAGCGCTGTGATTGCTGATAGTGCGGTCATTGGTGAGCAGGTGAATATTGGACCTTTTTGTGTGATAGCCGATTATGTGCAAATTGGTGCGCGTAGCTCACTTGCGGCGCATGTGGTGATCGAAGAAAATACGACTATTGGTACTGATGGTGTTATTAAATCACAAGTGGTGATCGGGCATGATTGTGTCATTGGTGATCATGTGAGGTTACACGCGGGTGTCAGTGTGGGTGCAGAAGGTTTTGGTTTTGCACCAACCAAAGATCCTAGTACCACTGGCTGGGAGCGTATCGCTCAGTTAGGACGGGTCGTAATTGGCAACCATGTGCGAATTGGTAGTCAAACTTGCATTGACCGAGGTGCCATTGATGATACGATCATTGGCAATCACGTTATTATTGATAATTTGGTACAAGTTGCTCATAACGTGCGTATCGGTGATGGCACAGCCATCGCGGCTCAAACGGGTATCGCGGGCAGTACTAGTATCGGCAAGCGCTGTATTATTGGCGGTGCGGTCGGTATCACAGGTCATATCGAGATTACAGATGATGTCACTTTATCTGGGATGACCATGGTAACCAAATCTATCAAAACCGCTGGTTCATACTCCTCTGGAACGGCTGCTATGCCGACAGCTAACTGGCGACGGGCAGCTGTACGCTTCCGTCAGCTTGGGCGTGATTAGCGCAAATATCAATGCATATATACAAACACAGTAAAATCATAGCGATTTGAAACATAGCAAGGAAGCACCATTATGAGCAGCACCGATATCGATATTTTGAATGATAAAGAAATGAAAAGCTTAGCTGAGCAAGGTCTTACGCTGCCATTAACCTATCATACGTTAAAGCATTATTTGCCACACCGTTATCCTTTTCTTTTAGTAGATAAGATTATTGATTGCACGCCTGGTGAGTGCATTACGGGTATTAAGAATGTGACTATCAATGAAGAGTTTTTCAATGGTCATTTTCCTGATGAGCCGATTATGCCAGGAGTACTTATGGTTGAGTGCATGGCTCAGGTCTCAGGCGTGCTCGGATTTATCAGTGCCGGTCTGACCGCAGAAGATGGTTATTTATATCTGTTTGCAGGTGTTGATAAGGTCCGTTTTAAGCGTCGAGTGATTCCTGGTGATCAGCTGACTATTCGTGCTAAAACAGTGATGCAGAAGCGCGGTATTTATAAATTTGACTGTACTGTACATGTTGACGATGAGTTAGCTGCCAGTGCGCAAATAATGATTGCTCGCCAAGAACAATAACGTTTACTAATAGCCATTGTGCCTCGTAGCCGACCTAATTCTTTAAACAAAGCATCTAAAAAATTAGGTCAAAGCGGGTCACAAGCATTATAATTGACACTCGCATTTAACAGCAGAGCCATGCTTAGGTTTTCTCATAAAACTGAATTGGCTGTATTTGTTTTACCATTTACGCGCATCAGATCATACAAAGGCCCACATTATGAGTCAGATCCATCCAACAGCACTCATCTCACCGTCTGCCCAAATTGATGAGACTGCTATCATTGGTCCGTATTGTATCGTCGGTGATGAGGTCACTATTGGCGCTCACACGGTTCTGCATCGCCATGTAGTTGTTACCAAATTGACTCGTATTGGTCAACACAATGAGTTTTATCAATTTGCGAGCATCGGCGAAGATCCTCAGGATTTGAAGTATGCTGGTGAGCGTACTTGGCTTGAGATTGGCGATCATAATACCGTTCGAGAAGCCTGTAGTTTACACCGCGGCACCGCACAAGATAGTGAGCTCACTAAAATAGGCAGCCATAATCTACTGATGGTGAACACTCATGTGGCTCATGATTGTGTGATTGGCGATCATAATGTATTGGCCAACAATGTTGGCGTTGCAGGGCATGTGACTATTGGTGATCATACGATCATTGGCGGTAATTCAGGTATTCATCAGTTTTGTACGGTCGATGACTATAGCTTGATTGGGGGCGCAAGTCTGATTCTAAAAGATGTAGCCGCCTTTACCATGGTATCTGGTAATCCAGCAACGACTCATGGTCTCAATGTGGAAGGCATGCGTCGTAAAGGATGGTCAAAAGAGACTATTGAGGTATTGCGTCAAGCTTACCGTATGATTTTTAGATCGGGTCTTACGACCGTGCAAGCGCTTGAGGTTTTGAATAATGAGCTGCTACCAAAAGAGCCGAAAATCCAGTTGCTCATTGATTCACTACAAAAAAGTCGTCGTGGTGTGGTGCGCTAGAACGGCGATTGGCTTTTACTGAAAATTATATATAGTATGCCTTTTTTAATTAGCCAAACTCTTGTCAGTTATAGATGAAATTACCAGAAGCCATAACCAATTGTTATGGCTTTTTATGTTTATGAGCGCTTGACTTTTTTGGTGGCTTAGCAGAAACTGAGCCTTTACGATATTGTAAACAATTCTTTCTTAATGTTGCTGGATGCCTCACATTGAGGTGTTTATTGAATAGCCTGATATTTCTCATGGCTATTTATGATAATCAAGGAAGATTATCAGTGATGTTAATTGAAGCACGAGGACGGAAAAAATGGCTATTAATAAACAAGAACATGCACAGTGGAGCTCAAGTTTTGGCTTCGTATTGGCAGCGGTTGGTTCAGCAGTTGGTTTGGGAAACATATGGAAGTTTCCTTATATGGTCGGTGAAAGCGGTGGTTCAGCTTTCGTTATCGCTTATTTATTCTGTATCGCGCTGGTAGGTTTTCCGATTCTAGTCGCTGAATGGCTGATTGGTCGCCGTGGGCAAAAGAACCCAGTCAACACTTTTGCGGATGTTGCAGCAAGTGAAGGTAAGTCGCGCAGTTGGGGCATCATTGGCGCGTCAGGTATTTTAGGTGGTTTCTTAATTCTATCGTTTTATAGTGTGATTGGTGGTTGGGCACTCAACTATATTACTAAAGCAGGTACAGGCAGTTTTATTGGTCAAGACAGTGATTCTATCGCTGCGACCTTTGATGCTATGTTGGCTTCGGCAGGGACGTTGACGATTTGGCATACCGTGTTTATGGCTATTACTGCTTTGATTGTCGGTATTGGTGTGACCAAAGGTATCGAAACCACGGCTAAAGTCTTAATGCCACTACTAGGCGTGATTTTGTTCGTCATCGTTGGTTATAACGTGATAAACGGTGGTTTTGGCGAAGCAGTGGCTTATCTATTTACACCAGATCTTAGCAAGCTGACGGGCGATGTGATGCTTGCAGCATTGGGTCATGCCTTCTTCACACTATCTATTGGTATGGGTATTATGATTGCTTATGGCTCATATTTGGGTCGTGAAGTGAACTTACTAAAAACCGCCCGTACTGTTGTGATTTTAGATACGGTTATTGCGTTGGCTGCTGGTCTAGCAATCTTCCCAATCATCTTTAGCAATGGTCTAGACCCTGCTTCGGGTCCTGGTCTTATCTTTGTCAGCTTACCGATCGCTTTTGGTAGCATGGGTGCAGGGACGATCATTGGTACATTGTTCTTCTTACTTATTACTTTTGCTGCTATTACTTCATCAATCTCATTGCTTGAGCCAACCGTTGAGTTTTTAGAAGAACGTACACCGATGAGTCGTACGGTATCAACCATTGTTGCCAGTACGGTAATTTGGCTATTAGGCGTTGCGGCACTACTATCATTTAACCTATGGTCTGACTTTACTATCATGGGTAACGGTATCTTTGATGCATTGGATAAAATTACAAGTAAATTCCTTCTCCCGCTAACTGGTCTTGCTGCAATTATTTTCGTTGGTTGGCAAATGGATCAACGCAGTATTCAGCAAGAGCTTGGTCTGTCTAATGGTGCATGGCAATTATGGCAAATCGTTGCTAAGTTTGTAGCACCAATTGCCGTGCTCGTGGTATTTGTAACCTCGTTAATGGGCTAGTACTGATTAACTAGAAATAATAAAAGCAACACACTAAAAAGGGCTTAAGATAATTCTTAAGCCCTTTTTATAGATATGACAATTGCAAAAATATGATTAGCGTAGATTTAACTCAGGTACTGTTTGTCCACGTTTGTTATAAAATTCGCTGACAAACTCATCAAATTTGTCTTGTTCAATGGCATCACGGATACCTTGCATCAAACGCTGATAATAGCGCAAGTTATGGATAGTCGCTAATTGAGCGCCCAGCATCTCTTTACACTTATTAAGATGGTAGAGATAAGCACGGCTAAAATTTTGGCAAGTATAGCAGTCGCATTCAGGATCTAATGGACCTTCGTCATTGCGATACTGGCTGTTACGGATACGTACCACACCAGCATTGTCTGCATCGCCTGTGACGAAGTAGTGACCATTACGCGCGTTACGCGTCGGCATCACACAGTCGAACATATCGACACCGCGACGTACGCCTTCAACTAAATCCTCAGGCTTACCAACGCCCATCAGATAGCGTGGCTTATCTGCTGGCATATCATCAGGGAGGTAGTCTAGGACATCTATCATTTCATCTTTTGGTTCACCAACTGACAGACCACCGATGGCATAACCATCAAAGCCGATATCGAGCAGGCCTTCAAGTGATTGCTGACGCAAATCAGGATACATACTGCCTTGAATAATGCCAAATAATGCGTTGGTGCTGCCCAGTCTGTTGTGCTCATCAACACAGCGCTGTCCCCAACGTAATGACAGCTCTAATGACTTTTTAGCTTCGTCATGAGTCGCAGGATAGGGCGTACACTCATCAAATTGCATGACGATGTCTGAGTTCAAGCTGTACTGAATCTGCATCGATTTTTCTGGCGACAGAAAAACTTTCGCACCATCGATAGGAGATTTAAAGTCGACCCCTTCTTCGGTGATTTTACGCATGGCGCCCAGACTGAATACTTGGAAACCACCTGAATCGGTCAGGATAGGCTTATCCCAATGCATGAACTTATGCAAGCCGCCAAACTTATCGATCACCTCGGTACCTGGACGTAACCATAAATGAAAGGTATTGCCCAAAATAATATCAGCACCGATGGCTTCAATATCACGTGGCAGCATGCCCTTGACCGTACCATAAGTGCCAACAGGCATAAACGCTGGCGTTTGTACGTCGCCATGATTGAGATGAACCGTACCACGGCGCGCACGCGTGTCACCGCTGGCCGTTTTATGTAAAACAAATTGCATATGATAACCGCTATGTGAGCTATGAAAATGGTGCTAATTATAGCATTGTTAGCATTTTTTTGGACATGGATGTTTATGAGGTATTGATATATCTGACCCCTGCCGTCAATCCCGTAGACTTAAACTTGGGAGATTTTAGTTACGC